>DAOURZ010000195.1 GCA_030627475.1 Deltaproteobacteria bacterium
GATTTATGAAAAACTGGAAGGATATCCCGGAGGTTGCAAAAATATTTAAAAAAATTGAGCTTCCTCAATTATCTGAATAACGCATATAGAGCCTCAGCCATTTTGCAATAAGTTACGTCAATAGAGTATTGTTTAACTCGCATTTGTCCAGCTTTACCCATAGCTTGCCTCAGAGCTGAATCATGAGCAAGTTTTTCTATAGCAATCCACCATTCTTCGGGACTTTCAGCAAGGTATCCAGTTACTTCGTGTTCTACAATTTCTTTGTTGACACCTACCGGCGATGAGACAACGGGCAGGCCGGCAGCCATATACTGCAATACCTTGAGGCCGCACTTGCCTTTAGTCCAGGAGTCATCAGACATAGGAGCAATGCCGATATGTGCAGACGACAATTCTTCTGCCTCTCCTTTTTTGCTCCATGGAACGGCTGTTATTTTAAGCCGCTCGGATGACAAATCAAAATCAGCTATGATTTTCAGACGCAGGTTAGGTATAATTTCGGATAATGACTCAAGAACCGGAAGCCATCCTTGAAGATATTTTTTTGTGGAACGACTTCCAATCCATACAAGGTCAAAATAATCGGAATTTTTTTCCACCTTAAGCAGGTATTTTCGATAATCCAGTGAAGTAGGCATTATCTTTACAGATTCATTATAACGTCCAGACATATCCGCAAGATAAAGATTTCCTGCCCAGACCTGTTCACACATACAAGCAATGCGCTCAAATCGTAGTTGACGAGAGTTCGATACGTTGCCGTCATTCCTGCAAAAAATTGCGTCATCAAGGTCGAATATCAAATTTTTCGAACATAATCTGAGCAAACACAAAAATGGCAAGCTAAAGGTCTTTCGAAGAATCACTACAACGTCTACCTGGATAACCATACCAAGCAGTTTTAAACGTGATAACGCGCCATGAACGGTTAGCTGAAGAGGATGCCAACCGCTTGATTGTAATGCAGTGAAATAAGCCAGGGCTCGGTAGTGTGTTGATGCTGAACTTTTACCTTTTGAAACGAAGAGAATAGTTTTTTCTTTCATAATTTTTCATAAATTGCAAATATTTCATCACCCTTGTGTAATAAAGTTGATAATATAACATACGGTAATACTATAAGTCGTCGAATCTTGTTTTTTTTGGATGGGGTACGCCGGTTCTCTGTAAGATAGTCCCAACTGTTGAGGATGATTTTTGGTGTAGTAAACGTTTTTTCGATAATTAACCGCAGCCCGTGGCGTTCAGCGAACATATTAAGATTATGGAGATTATACAATACCAAATGGCGTGGCACCTCGTTGGCAAACCATTTAGTGCCAAACCACCTGCGCCCTAATGCTTGACTATTTGGGGTTCGTATAACTATACGTCCTCCTTTTTTGAGTATGCTAGTAATTTCTCCCATAAAGTTTTCCGGATTTGGTATGTGTTCAATTAAGTGCCGTGCTGAAATTAAGTCAAAACTATTATCTTTAAAACCAGCGGAGTTTAGATCACCGTGAAACACTTTGAGACCAGCTTTGCGACATATTTCAACTGCAACCGGATTAAATTCCACCCCTTCGAACTTCCATCCTATAGAGTTCATTGTACGCATAAATTTGCCATTACCACATCCTATGTCAAGAGACTTACCATCTGGAACAAAAGGAATAGCGTTACGTTGCCTGAATAGCGCAATCATAGAAGCAAGTAAACGAAATAACCAGGGTACATGGAGGTGAGTATAACCATATTTGCAATGCAGAACTGCAATGTCTGAATATTTGTGTTGTTTTGGTTTATCAAGTTTTTTGTAAGCTGAATAGTCGTTAGGATAGAATTTTCTGATCTCCGTTGGTGTAGGAAAGGGAGACTGGAAAACTGCATTGCAATTAATGCACTCCATATATTGGTAGGTCTCAGTCTTGTTATATAACAGATCCCTGCTCTGAAAAGAGAATTCTCCAAAAGAATTACAAAGAGGGCATCTATAATTCGAATTAAACGTTGATAATTGAGAATTCTTTCTACAAGTCTTTTGGATATTAAGTCCCATAGGATTACCTGTTGATAGTTTTTTCTTTTTTTCTATCTATCATTTTTTCAGTATGTCTTTTGATTTTTACTGTTTTTCTCTTTATCCAGAGCCATTGTAGCCGGTCCCATAAGTTAAGTTCCTTTTTACCTTTGTAAGATAATAAAAGAAAAATTCTATCTTTTTTATTAAAGATACCAACAGGTAATGTAAAATTCAACTCTGCAAGGCTCTTTATTATCCATCTAAACCGCGAAACAAAATTCCTGTCCACCCTCTGAAGGTCAAAAAGAGATAGAACCGGAGCATCGAATTTGTCTTTATAATAAAGCAGTATATGGGTGGCATTGAAATCACGGTGATTGAAACCTTTCTCATGCATCTTTCTGGCAAAAATACCGATTCTGTTAATTAAATTTCTTTTTATATCATTACTCTTTTCTCCTGTAAAAAATTCAGGCTTGTCTCTTAACATATACTCAAGAGAAATAAAGGGAGAAAAATCCTCTGTTATGAGAAAAGACTGTATCCAAAAAAACCTAACTGATTTTTCTCCGGCGATAACAGGTGTAACCGTTCCAAGCCCGTTTTTACGGAAATCACAGATATTGTCGAATTCTTTTTTCCCTTCCGAAAAAATTGGTTTTGAAGTAAATAATGCCTTAATCCTTTGCAAGCCAGCAAATTGAGTATTGTGACGTTTTAAATAAAAAACCCTTTTTAGGCCAGAGATTTGAATTTCAAAACGTATTACAGATCTTGCTTTTATCCTTTTGATTGTTTTTCCGGCCTGATAGTTCCAAACAGATTCAAAAGAATCAAAATGCATATCATCCAATACTTTTAGATACTCTTTATTAAATATCAGATGATTTTTCTTTATACATTCAATCTTTGAAGAAAAATTCTTCATGCTTTTAGCCTCTATGAACGTGGAAGTTATTTCGTCCACATTTCTTATTCATAACCCTGTCATAGAGTTCCAATACTTCTGACATATGCTTTTCCATTGTAAAACTCGCTGCTTCAGCAGCAGCAACGGCTCCCATACTTGTCCTGTTTGATTCATCTTCAAGAGCCTTTATTCTTGCAGCCAGTTCATCTGCCTTTTGTGTTTTAAGTATATAACCATTCTCGTTATCACGGATAATATCCGCTACCCCATTTGAATCGCTGGTAATTATAGGCAAACCGCATGCCATAGCTTCAAGGCAGACATTTGCAAAAGCATCATAAAGTGTAGGTAAAACAAATATATCACTGGCGGCGTAATATTGTTCAATATTTCTTTTGGGTCCCAAAAATAAAACCTGATCACCCATACCATTTTTAACAGCCCAACTTTGATATGTAGTGTGGTTATCCGTTCCTATTACAAAAAGTCTGATTTTATTGTTTTTCAAAAGAAGCAATGCCTCCAGAACTAATTGAAGCCTTTTCAGTTTGAAATTATTTGAAACAAACATAAGCACTAATTCTTCTTTATTTATGCTGTACCTTTTTCTTAAAGTCTTTCTGTACTTTTCTTTTACCCTGAGATTGAATCTAAGGGTATCAACCCCATTGTATATTACAACTATATTTTCAGGTCGCACACTATAATGCTCAATAATATTTCTTTTTACCAGCTCGGAATTGGTCATGACGATTTTGCAGCCTTTATCCATAAATATTTTGTGTTCAAGATAACTCAAGGCCAGCCGTCTTGGACCAATTTTTTTAATAAAGAGAACAACAGGATGGGGATATTTTTGCTGCATCTGTACAAGGTTAATGCCATCTGAAACCCTGAATATGTCCTGATAAAAGATCCTCTCCATGCTGTGAATAATATCGAATTTTATTTCAGACAGTGCCCGGTTAGCAAAAAAGGCAAAAGAGAGATTCTTGGCAGGGGAAGACAGGCGAACCATTGGTATACGATGAATAATAACACC
>DAOURZ010000293.1 GCA_030627475.1 Deltaproteobacteria bacterium
AACCCTAAACCCTAAACCCTAAACCCTAAACCCTGAACCCTGAACCCTGTTTTTTCAACATGCATCCTATTCTTTTAAAATTTGGTTATATTACTATTCATACTTATGGTTTTTTTGTTGCCATGGGATTTCTTGCAGGAATTCTGCTGGCAACAAGTGAAGCCAAAAGAATGGGTATTGATCACGAAAAAATAATAGATCTTTGTTTTTACATCATGATTGCCGCTATTGCAGGATCACGCCTGTTTTATGTTATAATAAACCATGAAATTTTTCTTTCGGATCCGCTGGATATTTTCAAGATATGGAATGGGGGCCTTGTTTTTTATGGTGGTTTTATTGTCGCTTTATTAACAGCTTTTATTTATTTAAAAATATATAAACTACCTGTTTGGCGAACGGCTGATATCGTAGCGCCTTCTCTGGCGATAGGTCACTTTTTAGGAAGGCTGGGATGTTTTTCAGCGGGATGTTGTTATGGGAAAGAATGTGATTTTCCATGGGCAGTGACTTTTACACACCCTGAAACTCTTGCACCTATTGGCATGCCAATCCATCCGACTCAGCTTTATTCTTCCATAAGCAATCTGATTATTTTCTTTTTTCTCTGGTTTTTTCGAAAACGTACGAAATTTGCTGGTCAGTTGTTCTGGATGTATGTTTTAATTTACGGGATAGCACGTTCATTTATAGAGATATTTCGAGGTGATTTCAGGGGGAATCCTGTTTTTGAGCTTTTATCAGTTTCTCAAACAATAGGAATATCCATGTCTGTTATTGCCGTTATTATGTTAATACGTAACAGCCCATCCATGAAGAAGGGAAGTGTCAATTGACAATTTTCAATTTTATAGGCCAACATGTCTGAGTTTCAATTCAAAGAACTGGAGAATTATCTCAAAACCCTTGCAAACGATGAGGTAAACAATAAATTTGCTTCTGCATATTTGATTTATGGGGAAGAACTGCTTTATAAAAAAGCATTAAATATTCTTCTATCTGCTGTTTTGCCTGATAAATCATCAAAAACTCTTAATTATGAGTCTTTTGAAGATACAGGTGGAAATATTTATAAAGTTGTAGAAAAGTTAAACACATTTTCTCTAATACCCGGTGAAAGGGTTATAGCTCTTTGTGATTCAAGGATATTCTACTCAAAGCATGATACGGAAAGTATTCTTAAGAAGGCAGAGGAAGCATATGCAGATAATAAAATTAAAAAAGCTGTTGGATATGTTGTAAGTGTTTTTGGGCTGTTAAATCTATCGTTTGAAGATGTTTGCAAAGATGACGGCAAGGCAAAGTTAAAACTTGATAATAACTTAAATAAGAACAAGTGGTTCGATAAACTTATAACATATTGTATTGATAAACGTGTTACTATTCCCGATGTTGAAGATAATGATAAGGTTCTACAGAAAGCTGTTGAGAAAGGATTTGCAAAAGGAAATCATCTTATTATTACTGCTGATATGGTTGATAGAAGACGCGGTCTTTATAAAGCAATTAATAAAAATGGAATAATTATAGACTGTTCTGTTCCGAGAGGAGAGAAACGGGTTGATAAGATAGCTCAGGAAATTTTTACAAAAGAAATGATGCACAATATTCTTGATAAAGCAGATAAAACAGTTGACGGCAATGCATACCTGGCTATGTATGAAATGACTGGATTTAACCCGAGAATTTTTGTGAACAATCTTGAAAAGCTGATTAATTTTGTCGGAGATAGAAAAAATATAACAAGTGAGGATGTTCGGAATGTTTTAAAGCGCACCAAAAGCGATCCAATGTATGAATTAACCAGTGCAATATCAGACCGAAATACAGAGCACGCATTATTTTTTTTAAACTCTCTTCTTTCCAGTGAGTTTCACTATTTTCAACTTTTTGCCGCAATAACAAATCAAATCAGAAAATTATTAATTGTTAAACTGTTTGTCGAAAGTTCTTATGGCAGAGAATGGAATGCAGGTGTTCAGTATAATAAATTCAAGAGCAGTATTATGCCGGCGATACAAAAGCATGACAGCGTTTTATTGAAACAGTTTGAAAATTGGGAAAATCTTGTTTCAAAAGATGGAGCATCTAATAACAAAAAGAAAGGAAAATCGGGAAAAAGCAAATTAACTACAGATCTGTTGATTGCCAAAAACCCTAATAATCCTTATCCTGTTTTTCTATTATTCGGAAAATCGGAAAAATTTACAAAAAAAGAACTGCTTGATTCTATAGAATATATGAGCAAAATTGACCTGCGTCTTAAATCTACAGGCCAGAACCCCAAACTTGTACTGGAAGATGCGATTTTTCACATTTGCCGGAAGGGCAGGGGACAGAGGTCGAGAGAAAGGACAGGGATCAGGAGTTAGAGAAATAAAATGGGTTTTATTCGACGACAGGAAATCCAACTCACTATAAAATTTTTAGTATGGCAGTATCAAAAAACCAATGTTTTGGTACCTGAACATTCAGCTATTGAGCAGCAGGCTGGTAAAATTGTTGACGAGGCGCATCGTATAGCTCGCGAAAGAGGTAGTAATGTTTTGTCTATAATTAAAGAGTTAGCTGCTGATATTAAAAAAAGCTGATTAAAAGGAACGTGGACGAAATAACTTCCGCAACTATGCATCACCGCTTCAGGCTGCCTTTGTCCAATTATCAAATCACAAAAGTTGATGGAATCGT
>DAOURZ010000056.1 GCA_030627475.1 Deltaproteobacteria bacterium
GACTGATCCTGACTGGGAACCAATCATGAAAATAGCAAGCGCCATAGTTACCAACCGTGGCGGAAGAACCTGCCATGCTGCAATAATTTCACGTGAACTGGGAATTCCATGTGCAATCGGAACCGTAGATGGTTCCGAAGTAATAAAAGATGGAACCGAGATAACTGTTTCATGTGCTGAAGGCGAAACAGCTTATATATATGATGGGTTGTTGAAGTTTGATATTGAAAGGGTTGATCTTGATACATTGCCTCCTACAAAGACTAAAGTAATGATGAACGTTGGTATGCCGGAAAGGGCATTTACTGAGTGTCAGATACCCAATGACGGCGTAGGCCTTGCCAGGGAGGAATTTATTATAAATTCTCATATCGGTATTCATCCCCTGGCTCTTTATTATTTTGATGAGTTAAAAGTAAAGGCTGATGCGGGTGATGACAAGATCGCAGAAATCGTAAAAGAAATTGAAGGACGTACTACTGCTTACCCGGATGACAAGAAACAGTTTTTTATTGATAAACTGGCGGAAGGCGTTAGCCGCATCGGAGCGGGTTTTTATCCTAAGGATGTGATTGTACGATTATCAGATTTCAAGAGTAATGAATATGCAAACCTGGTAGGCGGTACTTTGTATGAGCCGTATGAAAGTAATCCCATGATTGGCTGGCGTGGAGCATCGCGTTATTATGATACGAAATATAAACCGGCCTTTGAACTTGAATGTAAAGCTTTGCTCAAGGCCAGAAATGATATGGGGCTTACCAATATCAAATTGATGGTTCCTTTTTGTCGTACTCCTGAGGAAGGCCGTAAAGTAATAGAGGTTTTGAAGGAATTCGGGCTTGTTCAGGGTGAAAATGGACTTGAAGTATATGTAATGTGCGAGATTCCAAGCAATGTGATTTCAGCCGAGGCATTCAGTGATGTATTTGACGGATTTTCAATTGGTTCCAACGACTTAACCCAGTTGGTTCTGGGTCTGGACCGCGATTCGGATCTTGTAGCTCACATTTTTGATGAACGAAATGAAGCGGTTAAAACAATGATTCGTATGGTTATTGATGTAGCCAAGCGCCGAGGGAAGAAAATTGGTATTTGCGGCCAGGCTCCCAGTGATTTTCCTGAATTTGCCACTTTCCTTGTAGAGTGCGGAATTGATTCCATGAGTCTGATTCCTGATACCGTTATAAAGACCAGGCTGGCGATCGCTGAAAAAGAAAGAGAGATGGGGATAAAAGCCGATTAAAAACCAAGTCTCATAAATTATCAATAGAAGAAGCCGGTTTCAAAACGTTTCAGTTTGTTCAAGGTTAAGACATCTAAAAGTTTTAACTACAGGAATACCTTGAGTGTTCCTTACTGAGTGCCAAAATTAGAGTCTGACTCAGAAATTGGGCAAAATGTGACGTTTTGAAACTGGCTCGGAGAGTTATAATGAAGTTTATAAAATTATTAGTAATGTTGATGATGCTTACGATGCTTACGGGATGTTTATTTACCAAACTTGTTTCCATGCCAATACGAGTTGTGGGCGCTGTGATTTCGATAATTCCTGTTGTGGGAAATACCGCACATGATGCAATTGATAAAGCTGCTGATATTATTGACGAAGTTCCAATATAGTGCAGTAAATCCGATTTTGAAGAATAACATCCTCCTATAACTTTCTTCAAAAGGGGAATTTAACGAAAGGATTTTTCCCTTTGAAGAGGTCTAAAAAGCATCGCAATTCTTTTCCCAGATTATAATCCTATGGCAAGCAAGGACGAAGCCGGTAAATTAGCGACATTCGGGCGGACTCTTCCGGCAAATAATGGGTATTTGCATGATTTTTTATATCCTGATTATTCTGTGTATCCTGTCAAAAAAAAGGAAATTTTTATACTATAAATTTATTTCGGAGTAAAGAAGCATGAAAACAAATCGTTTTATTTTAAGTTTTGTTTTAATTTTTTGTATAGTTTCTTGCGCTGCAAACATTGAAATGCGAAAGAAACAGGAAGAAGCGTTCAGAAATCTCGGTGAAGCATACATGCAGCAAAGAGATTTTACTTCAGCGCTGAGAGAATTTCTAAAAGCGGAACAAATATACTCCAAAGATCCATATCTTCATAACAATCTTGGTCTTGCATATATGTCCAGGAATAGGCTGGACATTGCTGTAAAACACTTTAAGAAAGCAGTTAAAATAAAGCCGGATTATGCTCCGGCTATAAATAATCTGGGAACCGTTTATCTTGCCAAAAAAGATTGGGATTTGGCAATTTCCTGTTTTAAGGAAATTCTTGATGATATCTTGTATGCAACCCCCCACTATCCCCTTACAAACCTGGGGTGGGCCTATTACAATAAGCAGGAATACGAGCTTTCAGAAAAATATTATAGAGATGCCCTTAATCTGGTGCCGAATTTTATTATTGCCTTGCGGGGGCTTGGCCGAACCTTTCTTGCGATGGGAAGACCGGCAGATGCTATAGTATTGCTTGAAAAAACAGTGAAAAAATATCCGCATTCTGCTGAATCATATTTTTATCTGGCAAAGGCATATACTTTGTCGAACGAATATAAAAAGGCGGTTAAAGCCTATAATAAGGTAGTTGAACTTGCGTCCGATAGTCCGATTGCAGTTGAGGCTCAAAAAGAGGCGGAAAAGATAAAATAAGAAAGAATCTTTTTAGAGGAATTTTATATATGGCGCATTTAATATGTCCGGGATTTATGGCAGCAGGAGTAGCTTCCGGCCTTAAAAAGGCTGGAGAAAAGGATTTGGCCATTATTTTTTCAAAGATTCCCGCAAAAGTTGCAGGGGCTTTTACCAGCAATAAGATTAAGGCTGCGCCTGTATTACTTGATATGGAGCGAATTAAATCCGGTATTAGTCAGGCGATAATAGTCAACAGCGGAAACGCTAACTGCTGTACCGGCTATAAAGGATTGGAGGATGCAAAAACCATGGCAGGATTTGCGGCCTCAAACCTCGGAATTTCTGAAGAGTTGGTTCTTGTGTGTTCAACAGGAGTTATCGGAGAGCCATTGCCGCTTGATAAGATACAAAGGGCAATTCCAAGCCTTATTGATTCTTTGAAACCGGAAGGAGTTTGCGATTTTGCAAGGGCGATCATGACGACAGATACTGTTCCCAAAAGTGTATCAAGGCAGGGCAAAATAGACGGGAAAACTTTTACAATAATTGGCGTTGCTAAAGGCTCCGGGATGATCCGCCCTGACATGGCAACCATGTTAAGTTTTATCTGCACTGATATCGATGCGGATTATGAGTTACTTAAAAAACTTCTTGATAAAGCAACTCAGAGATCTTTTAACAGGATAACCATAGATGGCGATACAAGTACAAACGATACGGTTATTATCATGGCAAATGGTCTCTCAGGTGCCGTTATTAAAAGTTCTGAACATATAGATTGTTTCCGTAATTTATTAGATGATATCCTTATCAATCTTGCGAAACAAATAGTTAAAGATGGTGAAGGGGCAACAAAATTGGTCGAGATATATGTTAAGGGTGCTTTGTCGGATAATGATGCGCATAAAATAGCTGATACTGTTGCAAATTCCAATCTTGTTAAAACAGCGCTTTTTGGCGAGGATGCCAATTGGGGAAGAATTATTGCAGCAGCCGGAAGGGCGAATGTTCCTCTTGACCAGAGTAAAATAAATATATTTTTTGATGATATTTTGATGGTAAAAAACGGTATGGGATGCGGAAAGGCTGTTGAAGCTGAAGCAACCGGGGTTCTTATGAAGCCTGAGCTGCGCATATCTATTGACTTGAATCTGGGCAATGGGTGCGCGTCGGTCATTACCTGCGATTTTTCTATTGAGTATGTTAAAATTAACGCTGACTATAGATCGTGACTCTCATGATGCGACTTCAAAAATTTCTTTCATCTGCCGGATTTTGTTCAAGGAGAAAAGCGGAAGAATATATTAAAGATGGGTATGTCAAGGTTAATGGAGAGATAGCTTCTGTACTCGGAACAAAAATTGATCCGGAAACAGACCGTGTTCAGGTAAACGGGAAGGCTATTGAAGCAAAGCATAATCTTATTTATATAGCCCTGAATAAGCCGGGAGGTTATGTTACAAGTTGCAGCCAAAAAGGAGATAAGATAGTACTTGATCTAATAAATATTAAAGAT
Organism: Deltaproteobacteria bacterium; assembly: GCA_030627475.1. Lineage (GTDB taxonomy): Bacteria > Desulfobacterota > Desulfobacteria > Desulfobacterales > ETH-SRB1 > B13-G4. Next base: position 4,161 of record DAOURZ010000056.1, read on the forward strand.
CGTGTATATCCTGTAGGCAGACTTGACAAGGATTCTACCGGCCTTCTGCTTCTTGTAAATGATGGTGAGCTTCATCAAAGGCTGTCACATCCTTCTTTTGATCATGAAAAAGAATATGAAGTTACTGTATTAAAGCCGATTTCAGATGGCGTTCTTCAAAAGATGGCCAAAGGCATTCCCATGATGGGTACGAAAACCAGACCCGCTGATGTAAAAAGAATTTCCGCAAAGGTTTTTTCCATCATACTTAAAGAAGGTAAAAACAAGCAGATAAGACGTATGGTCAGGAAGATGGGGAATCAGGTTGTTCAACTTAAGAGAATAAGGATTTCAAATATAAAACTTGGAAATCTTGCTCAAGGGAACTGGCGTTATCTGACAGAAAAAGAGAAACAAGAACACAAAATTTGATGGAGAATAGGATATGGTAACATTTGAATCTTTGATTTCACGTAAGAGTAAAATCGCAGTTGTTGGTCTGGGATATGTCGGGCTTCCCCTGGCTGTTCATCTTTCAAAGCACTTTGAAGTAGTTGGCTATGATCTGAAGTCTGATAGAATTAAAGAACTTGAATCAGGCCATGACCGAACGCTGGAGGTTTCCGAAGAAAATTTGAGTAAAGCTGAAATATTTTTCACAAGCGATAAAAAAAATCTGTCCGCATGCAGCTTTATTATTGTTGCGGTACCTACACCGATTGACGAGCATAGAATTCCGGATTTAAGACCTTTGATTGGAGCTTCAAAAGAGGTTGGGGCAAATATGACTAAAGGATCATGCATTGTTTTTGAATCCACGGTTTATCCCGGCGCTACGGAAGAAATCTGTGTTCCTATTCTGGAGCGGGAATCAGGCTTTATGCCTGGAAAAGATTTTACCGTTGGTTATTCTCCGGAAAGAATAAATCCCGGCGACAAGGAGCACACTCTTGAAAGTATAGTTAAGGTGGTTTCAGGCTCGGATGAAGAAACAGCGGAGCTTTTGTCTAATGTTTATGGCAAGGTGGTAAAGGCAGGGATTCATAAGGTTTTTTCTATAAAAGTAGCGGAGGCAGCTAAAGTTATTGAGAATACGCAGAGAGATTTAAATATAGCACTTATGAATGAACTTTCCATGATCTTTAATAAAATTGGAATAGATACATTAGAAGTTCTGAAAGCTGCAGGAACAAAATGGAACTTTCTTCCTTTCAGACCAGGCCTGGTTGGTGGACATTGCATAGGGGTTGATCCATATTATTTGACTTTCAAAGCCGAATCTTTAGGCTATCGTCCCGAAATGATCCTGGCAGGTAGAAGAATTAATGACGGCATGGGTAAATATGTTGCAGGACAGGCAGTAAAATTGCTCATCAAAGCAGGTAAGCAGGTGCGAGGTGCAAAAATTGCGATACTGGGGCTTACCTTCAAGGAAGATGTGCCTGACTTGAGAAATACAAAGGTAATTACAATTATAAATGAGCTTAAAGACTACGGAGTGGAAGTTTCTGTGCATGACCCCCTGGCAGAAGCAAGCGAGGCCAAAATGTATTACAACCTTGAACTGCAGCAGGATATTCAAAAACTTGCAGGGGTTGATGGAGTTGTTGTGGCTGTTATGCATAAATTGTACAAAGATATCGGTCTTTCAAAACTTGCTGATTTGTGTACAAACGGAATACCGCTTGTAATGGATTTAAAGGGCGCTTTCAGTATTGCTGAAGCAAAGAAACTCGGCATTAACTACTGGAGGTTTTAAAAATATCAAGGCAACATGAAACAAGAAGTTAATTTGTTCACGTTCCTGACTTAAAGCAGGATAGAAACCCGGGAAGTTATTTCGGTTGGACTCTGACTACGCCCAAAAGGACATGGTCAAAGTTCAAATAAACAGTTTGGTGAGGCGTGTATTATTATAGTCCTCAAATATAGTCCTTAAAACTGTGGACTGCCGAGTTAATAAAAGCCTATTTCAGCAGGGCGATTAAGCGCGACCCAAAAGACCAGTTGGAAGGGTACGAACTATGTATGCATGGCCTGCTGAAATAGGTTTTAATTGCAGAAAAATATGGTTTATCGTTTTGAAAATTGGAAACGGGCTCTTGCTCCCTTTTGGCCGTATTTCTTTCTTTCTTTGACTCTTGCATCACGTTTAACGAAACCGGCTTTCTTTAGAATTTGTCTCAGGTCAGGATCTATATCAATAAGAGCTTTAGTAATGCCATGTCTGATAGCACCTGCCTGGCATGCAATACCTCCACCCAATACACGCACTTTTATATCATATGATTCAACGGTATTTGTAAGTACGAGTGGCTGCATCATAGTCATTTGTGCCGACTGAATCAGGAAATAATCATTTACAGAACGATTATTAATGATAATTTCGCCTTTGCCGGGTTTTAGCCAGGTTCTAGCTATTGCTGTCTTTCGTTTTCCGGTAGCGTAATAAATATTGTCTTTATTCATAGTGTCCCCAGTATTAGTCACAAATTAATTATAGTGCCATAATTTCAAGCTGTTGAGCTGCGTGAGGATGCTTGTCTCCCGCATAGACCTTTAATTTTTTGAATAACTTTTTTCCAAGCCTGTTTTTTGGAAGCATTCCCTTAACAGCAAAACGAATGAGATCTTCAGGCCTTTTTTCCAGGAGTTCTTTGGCGGTAATAGTCTTGAGCCCTCCCATATAGCCACTGTGTCTATAATAACATTTCTTGTCAATCTTTTTGCCTGTAAGGGTAATTTTATCCGCATTTATAACAACAACCCAGTCTCCGGTATCTGCATGTGGAGTAAATAAGGGATTGTGCTTGCCTCTAAGCCGGGATGCTATTACTGTTGCAAGTCTACCAAGTATAGCCCCTTCTGCATTTACAAGACACCATTTGTTTTTATTGTCAGACTGTTTTGCGCTATATGTATATTTTTTCACTGCATCAGACTCCTATTTTGTAAATAAAAAGAATTTTAATAAATATTTTATTGATTAATGTCAAGAAAAAAACAATTCTTTTTACAAGAAATCAAAATATTTGACTATTAACTTGCCATTCGCTTTTAAAAATGTGAATTTCCATACTATATATTTAAAATATTTTAAATCAAACTTATTATCATAAAACCTTTATAAAATACGACGTTAAGAACTACCTTTGGATTGTAGTGATTTTGGAAGAAGTTTTATAGAGTTTTGCTACTATAGAGGTAAACTCCTATAAAATTAAATCCAATTTGGCCAGGATATTAGTCAATAATGGCTATCGACAATATCGGGTTTATAGAAAAAAGCGTGAAACTTACAGCATGTAAAACAGGTTGGTGATAAAAAAGATCACACATAAGGAGCTGATTATAATGAAATTTCCATACGGTATATCTGATTTTAAAAAGATAAATA
>DAOURZ010000450.1 GCA_030627475.1 Deltaproteobacteria bacterium
TGCCCAAACTTGAGGGCTGATATAATATAAAACAGGTATGTCGAGCTTTCTGGCGGCGGCTGCGATTTTAAGATTAAAATCAGGGAAATCTATTAATATAACGAGGTCTGGCCTAAAGCTTTTCAGATGTCTTTTAACAACGGTCATTGCCTTGAAAAGATTTGGTATTTTGGAAAACACCTCGGTTATTCCGACAACGGATAATTCGGATGCATCAACGAGGATTTCAATACCCGCTTTCTTTAGAGCTTGCCCGCCAATACCGCTGAAATATATTTCTTTGTTTTTTTTATATATTGCTCTTACAAGATTTGAACCGTGAAGATCGCCCGAAGCTTCACCAGCTATAATCATAACATGTTTTGGTTTCATCATCTGGCACATAAACGTTTCGCTACAGAAGACTTTTGTTAGAGATATTGATTTGTTTCATAATGCTTAAAGCTGTTTTTAAAGCATTGCGTCCCATTTGTCCCGTAACCTTCGGGGAAGTATGATTCTGTACCGACTTTACAAAGGATTTAAGCTCTTCTTCCAGAGCATCATTTTTTGTAACGCAGAGCTGTTTTATTTCCATACCCGGGATAGGGCCGTTCAAACTTTTTTTGTTCTGTTTGATCACAGTTGTTTCATGATTTGCAAAATCAACTGATATAGATGCATCTCTTTGAAACAGCCTGATTTTTCTTTCATTTTTTGTTGAAATTCTGCTTGCCGTAACATTTGCAACACATCCATTTTCAAATTCCAAACGCGCATTTGCTATATCGACGTGTTTTGAAACTACAGGTATTCCTGCTGCGTGGATGGTTTTTATGTGGGAGCCGACAAAGTTCAGGATTATATCTATATCATGAATCATTAGGTCCAGAACCACGCTGACATCAGTGCCTCTTTCGTTATAAATACTCAAACGATGTGATTCTATAAATCCTGGATTTTTAACAATATCCCGGAGAGCTACAATGGCAGGATTGAATCTTTCAAGATGCCCGACCTGAATAATCAGACCTTTTGATTCTGCAATCTTAATCAGTTCGTCAGCTTCTTCAATGGTTGTAGTTATCGGTTTTTCGATAAGAACATTAATATCATTTTCAAGAAAATCCTTGCTGATGGAAAAATGGACAGGCGTAGGAACGACTATGCTTACAGCATCTACTTTTCCGAATAGATCCTTGTAGTTTGTATATGCAGATATGCCAAAAGTTGCCGCTATATCTTCGGCTTTTTTTTTTTCTATATCAACAACGCCGACAAGTTCAACTTCATCCATTCCTGCATATTTTTCAGTATGAAATTTACCAAGATAACCTGTACCTATTACACCTACACGAAGTTTTTTCATTTATTGTTCCATTTTCCGATTCACCAACTCAAAAAAATAAGTTGTTATTTCGTTCACGTTCCTTGCAGTGCCTTTATAGCAACAATAGCAATACCAAACCTGTCTGCAAGGGCTATCATTTCTTCTTTGTCAAAAACCACAGCCTTTCCTGCTTCAATTGCCAGAGCTTTTATATCCGCTTCGTGCATTGTCCTGATTGTTTGTATGCCGATTGCGGGTATATCAAACCTGATGTCTTGATTTGGTTTGCAAACCTTGACAACAACAGCAGTTCCCCTGCCA
>DAOURZ010000103.1 GCA_030627475.1 Deltaproteobacteria bacterium
CATCCATAATGCTGATACCAGGTCCGATTAGAGTTCCACCAATAGCCAGTACCAGGCCAGAGTAGTAACCTGCCATGGCAAGGGCCAGCGCAGCATTGTCTTTTTCGACCAGCTCAAAGTTGAGCTGGTATTCCTTGTGCAGCAAGTCGTTGACTATCTTGCTGATGAATAACAGAACGTAAAAGGCGACGATCAGGATCAAACCGGTAATGATGGTATCAAGTTTCATAGACTATTTCCCCCAGCTACCGCTCCGACCGCGAGCGCTTGTCCGGGTCCGGCCGGTGCGTTGGTTGACTCTGTCGGAAAAAGAAGCCTGTCGTGCCCTAATTCCGGCCATTCGCCGAGAGTAGAAATTTGGCTTCTGCTTTTTGGTCAGAGATCCATTGGTGCCGTATTCTTTGTTGTACCCGTAATAAGGCCGATTTTGCGCGCTGGATCTGGTATAATTGTTGTAATTGTTACGGTAAATCGGATTATTCCCCAACAGGGCGGAGATAAAGTGGTATTGCCCGTAAAATGCCCAAAACGACTGGCCGGATGAATTCGTGTTCCATTGTCCGTACCGCTCATTTCCGACATACTCATAACCGGGCGGTCCAATGGCCTTACTTTCTTTTCCTTCTTTCTTGACCCATATGGTCATACCGAGAAAAGAAGTATTTTGCTTAAAATAGTTTTCAGGCACTTCAAGCCAATCCGTTTTCGTGGTCTTATCATCTGTGATTATTTGGTACTTATGATAATGAGTCTTGAATAAATTGCCTTCCTCCTTCATGTCTTCAAGAACTATTGAATACGTTGGCACGTCCTTTAGCGAAGCTCTGATCTTTTCTATGGGCGGGCGGGGACTTCCGCATGCACAAAGAAGAAATGAGATCAAAATTGCAACTATTGTGACAAAACAGCATTTGTTCATGGATCGTTTCTTTCGCATTTTTTCACCCAAAAAATTAAGGAAGGTGGTTTAAACCCCGTTCCTTAATGGCATGATAATTTTTAATTGTCAACATGCCGCAATGTTTCAATAAGTTTTTTCATGTCTTGTGGAACAGGAGACTCAAAAAACATTGTATCTCCGGTTGCAGGGTGCGCAAATTCAAGCCGCCATGCATGAAGCATTTGCCTTGGCACAGATATGATTTTATTTAATCTGTTTTTTGGCAAAAGCTTTTTTGCGGCCTTTTTGCCACCATAAATCTGATCGCCCAAAACAGGATGGTTGATTGCAGCACAATGAACACGAATTTGGTGCGTACGTCCTGTCTTTAGATCACACTCAAGGAATGTTGCCCCGTTAAAGCGTTCGATTACTTTCCAAAGAGTTTCGGCAGAACGGCTTTTTCGGCTTACAGTTGACATTTTTTTTCTGTTGGAAACATGTCTGCCGATCGGCAGTGAAATTGAGCCTGATTCGGATTGTACAACACCGAAAACTAACGCAAGGTAAAGCTTTTTTATCTTTCTTGATTTGAATTGCGCTGCAAGATTTATATACGCTGCATTATTTTTTACGGCCACCAGAGTACCGGATGTGTCTTTATCAAGCCTGTGAACAATTCCCGGTCTTGGTTTTTCTCCAATACCTGCAAGCTCCGGGCAGTGATGAAGAAGTCCATTTACCAGAGTCCCCTTATTATGGCCTGGTGCGGGATGAACAACCAGCCCGGGTTCCTTGTTGATTACTATTATATGCTTATCTTCATACAGTATATCTATATCAAGAGGCTCTGGTTTTAATAGAATCGGTTCAGAATCAATGGAAGAAATACTAACGCTGATATTATCACCGGTTTTTACTCTGTAGCCGGGCTTTTTAACTTTTCCTTGAACCAGTATTTTTTCTTTTCGGATGAGGCAAGCCGAAAAAGATCGGGAACAATTGGAAATGTGATACGCAATAATTGTATCAAGACGTTTGCCGGATTCGTGTTCATTAACAAGAATAATACAATCGCCTTTGTAGAACATTATTGTGAATATATTCCAGCAGTTTACTCGCCTCAGAAAGGTTAAAATTTTGTTTTTCCTGTTTGCATGCAACTCACATACGGAATTGAACCGGGAAAACCCATCTATTCTTCGTTTGGATCTTCGTTAGGAGTACTAAATAAAGATTTAATTTCTGACATTATAGTCTCTTCGTCAGTATTTTGGGCAGTTGAAAGTTCACTTAACAACAGTGTCTTTGCTGTATCAAAAAGTTTACGTTCTCCAAAGGATAGATCTTTTGTTATTTTCAGAAAATAAAGATCTCTAAAAACTTTTGCTACATCATAAAGAGAACCGGTTTTTATCTTATCCATATATTCTCTGTAACGGCGATTCCAGGTCTGCTTATCAATAAGCGATTCCCGATCTGTTTTTATAACTTTGTAAATTTCAGGAATTTCTTTTTGGCTTATTACATTTCTCAGGCCGACTGATTCAACATTACAGGTTGGAATCATTATAACCATATTTTTTTCAAAAACTTTAAGAATATAAAAATCATGTTTTTCGCCGTTTACGACTTTAGTTTCAATAGCTTTTATCTTTCCAACCCCATGGGCAGGATAGACTGCAAGATCACCTACTTTAAATTGTTGAATTTTAAGCGGCTTTTTATCTTCTTTGTTCTCGTTAGATTTTTTTAATTCCATTTTTAAATACCGGATAGTTTAGCAAGGATAAGAAACGTGGAAGTTAATTCGTCTACGTTCCTTATTAATTAAATATATTCATAGCTTTTTTTGTACCTGTGCAAATAGTTGTAATTACTGCATCTCTGGCTTTTTCGGTTATTCCGTCTAAAATCTTTTTTTCATTTGTACTGAATTGACCCAGAACATAGCTTGCGACATCAATATTGTTTTCAGAACGTCCGATACCAATACGAAGGCGAATAAAGTTACCGCTGCCAACAGTTTCGATTATTGATTTTAAACCGTTATGTCCTCCATGTCCTCCATTTTCTTTAATTTGCAATCTTCCAAAAGCAAGGTCTATGTCGTCATGAATGACAAGCATATCCTCAAATGGTATTTTGAAGTAGTTTAAAATTTTTTGAGCAGGAATGCCGCTCAAATTCATAAAAGCCATTGGTTTTGCAAGGATAATTTCAAAGCCTTCAATTAATCCGCGGCCGAATAATGCATTGAACTTTTTTTTTTCAACTGGAATAGACAAATATTCTGCCAAGTTATCCAGCACCATAAATCCTGCATTATGACGGGTCTTTACATATGAATTACCCGGATTGCCCAGACCAACTACCAGAAATGCTTTCTTTTGAGGCATGAAGGTAACTATTCTTTGCTTTCGGCTTCAGGTGTTTCTTCTCCTGCAACAGCTTCTTCAGCCCCTTCTTCACCTTCCTCAGCCTCTTCTTCCGCTTCAGCTTTCGGAGCAAGTATTGTTATAACAGTAAAATCAACATCTGCAGGAATCTCAATATCACCCTGTAATGGAATCTCTTTAACGTGGATTGAATCTCCAATATCAAGGTCTGTTATGTCAAGTTCTATTGAAGCAGGAATCTCACCCGGCAGGCAAAGTATTTCCAGTTCACGCCTGATTATCTGTAATATTCCACCAAGTTCGACACCTTGTGATTTTCCTTTGACAACCACAGGAACTTTGACATTGATCTTGCGATCCATTGATATTCCATAGAAATCAACATGCAGATAGTCTCGTGAAACCGGATGGATCTGTAATTCCTTGATCATGGCAGGTCTGGAGATATTTTCGCCATTGAGAATAGTTAGATTAAAAAGAGCCTGACTTGCGGGACCCTTTTTTAATGCTTTTTCAAGATCGCTTATCTTGACTGAAAACATGACGGGTTCTGTCTCAGGACCATAAAAAACCCCCGGCATTTTTTCTGCACGTCTTAGTGTCCGCGCCTGACCTTTACCTGTAGAATTTCTTATATTTGCTTTAAGTTCAATTAATTCCAAAAAATTTCCCCCTTAAAATATTTTTATACCTCAGTTGAACTGATTTTTTGCGAAGCCTTTATGCGCAAAAAATCAACGCAGATCAAGTAAAAAATAGCTCAATTTAGGTTATACAAAAAGTGATGTTACCGAATCACCGTTATGACTGCGTATTATCGCTTCTCCAATAAGATCTGCAACTGACAGAACTCTAATTTTATCACATGCTGCGGCCTTGCTGCTGAGAGGAATGGTATCCGATACAACCAGAGTTTTCAAGGAAGAATTAGCCAACCGTTCAAGTGATTCGCCGGACAGCACGGGATGTGCACAGCATGCATGTATTTCCTTCGCGCCTTTGCCGGCAATGGCAGATGCAGCTTCAATTAATGTTCCTGCAGTGTCAATCATATCATCAAGAATGATCGCAATCTTTCCTTTGACATCGCCTATTACAGCCATAGCTTTGGCTTTATTAGGCGCATCTCTGCGTTTATCAATAATGGCCAGATCCGCATGCAAACGCTTTGCAAAAGCCCTCGCTCTTTCAACTCCTCCGGCATCCGGAGAAATTATTACAAGATTGTCTTGAAAGTTGGTTTTTATATAATTCAGGATAACCGGAGCAGTATAAAGATTGTCTACAGGAATATTGAAAAATCCCTGAATTTGACCTGCATGTAAATCCATTGTAATTACCCTGTTCGAACCCGCAACCGTTAGCATATCTGCCACAAGTTTAGCGCTGATAGGAACACGCGGCGCAACTTTTTTATCTTGTCTTGAATAACCGTAATAAGGTATTACAGCCGTTATTCTGCTTGCTGAGGAACGTTTGAAAGCATCTATCATGAGAAGCAACTCAATAAGGTTGTCGTTAACAGGCGAGCAGGTTGACTGGATAATAAATACGTCTTTTGATCTTACGTTTTCATTAATTTCAATTTGTATTTCACCATCACTAAATGTTTTTACCTTGGCATCTCCGAGAGAGACATCAAGGTAATTACATATCTTTTGTGTAAGCGCTGGATTTGAGTTTCCTGAAAAAACTATAAAATCGTTCATCTTTAAAAATTCCGTTCAGAAATTGAAAAAATTAAATGAGTGGCTGGGGCGGGAGGATTCGAACCTCCGAATGCAGGAATCAAAGTCCTGTGTCTTACCACTTGACGACGCCCCAACAACAAATATTTTCGAATAAAAGATTTCGAGCTGTGCGGTCGAAAGATTTAAGCATATTAGCCGGTCAAATTAACATATCAGCACAAAATAGTTCCCACTTATTATTTTCCCTTGAAATGATATGTTGTGCTTTCCGGGCTTTGTCGGAATCTGAGAAAAGGCCAAACACAGTAGGACCGCTTCCTGACATCAGAGCACCTTTTGCACCATAATACATTAGAATTTCTTTTGCTTTAATTATATCAGGATACCTTGAAGCGGTAACAGTTTCAAGATCGTTACATAAATATTGATCAACTTCAAAAGTTTGTTCGTGACGGTGTGGCATATGCTATTGACAGTGATGGTGTTATCTGGTGGGCAGCGATCATTTCTTCAGGGGCTAAAGGGCATGAAACGCCCTCGGGAATTTTTAATGTTTTCAGAAAAGAGCGTTTTTATATGTCAAAATCATTTCCTGAAGCTTCAGGCATAAACAATATGGATTTCTCTTTATGGTTTACACAACAAGGACATGCTATTCATATGGGTAATGACGATGCAATGTCTCACGGTTGTATTCATGTAGGGGCAAAAGGTGCGGAGAGCATGTATAATTGGGCAAAAAAGAATCACACAAAAGTGGTGATAACAAGAGAACACTTTATGCCGTTTGCTTATTATGATCTACGTAAAGCAGGATATAA
>DAOURZ010000239.1 GCA_030627475.1 Deltaproteobacteria bacterium
GCCTCGTTATATGTACCGGCATCCATAAGATCATTATAGGAAAGAATTTCCGCACGTATAAATCCTTTCCGGAAGTCTGTATGAATTGTTCCTGCCGCATCAGGCGCTTTTGCGCCGGTTTTTATTGTCCACGCTCTTACCTCATCCTCGCCGACAGTAAAAAAAGAGATAAGACCCAAAAGTTCATATGATCGCTTAATAACCCTGTCCATAGCAGAAGCCATTATATTAAACTCATTAAGAAAGTCTTCTGCATCTTCAACTGACATCTGCGCAAGCTCCTGTTCCAGCTTGCCCCTTATTACCATACAGTCTTCTTTTGAAGTTATATCTTCTGCATCGGGAATTTTGTCGTCGTCATCTTCATTGTTGAATATCACCAGTTGCGGTTTTGCTGAGATAAAGGCATAACCTTTTAAAATATGCGCAGAGGATAGAGCGCTATTTTTTCTTAAAGGTATCTCTTTCTCAAGACAGTCAAGGCATTTCTTTAAAAGAGTAACTTCCTCCTTATTTACATCTTTGCCACGCTGCATGTCCTGTTCCAGACGCTCCAGACGTTTTTCAATAATAACAAGATCTTCAACAATAAATTCCTGATCAAGTTTAATGAAATCACTGAAAGGCTCAGGATCATCAAAGCCAAATCCTGCGAAGTTACGAACCACATGGATCAAAGTATCGCAATCCCTTATTTTAGCCCAGATACTCTGTTCCTTGTTTTTCTCTTTGCTTTGTGTTCCTATTCCGGGCAGGAAGTACTCAACCTGAGCATAAATGGTTTTTTTAGGCTTATACATATTGCTTAAAAAATCCACGCGTCCGTCCGGAACCGTTACAGCAGCTATACGATTTTTTTCTTTGCTTCCGGTTTTTATGATGTTTTTTGTTAAAGCTTCAAATATGGTAGACTTCCCTGACTGTGGAAGACCAATTATTCCTAATTTCATGCAATAAAATTTCCTTATTCAAAAAATTATAATATTTTTATTTCAGAGAGGAATTGGTTTCATGAGATTATGCATAACATTCATATCCGGGATGCGCAAGAGATTGGTGCAAATTGAGTAAACAATGCTTGATTCAGGTTTCGGTAGTCCCTACAAAGCAGTGCAGGTTTGGAAATACTGCACTGCTTTGTAGGGACTACCATTGATTCGGCTTAAACCCGGTTTTTTGTATTACTTCCAGCGGTGTTTTGCCATTTAAACTTAATTTACAGTGCGAAACATGAAAAATTTCCTTTCACGTTTTTTCACGGTAAAATTTTGAATTTGTTTTGAAATAACAACTGCACGATTGGAATCCACAAAGTCTATTCGCCCTTTATATTCTCCTGGAGGAACAAGTATTCTTCCAAACCTGATTTCTGCCGGCAGCAATCTCCAGTGGCGAACATCTGCCTGCTCCGATGCCAGGCTTGCAACTTGACTTGCGGTTTTAACTAACAATCCAAGCAGTTCTCCGCCCTGACGATTTGCAGACTTATAAGCCTGTCTTGCTGTTAGATATTTTGCAGTGGCTCTGGCAATGGCTTTTGCCTTAATTCTGTTTATCCTGTTTTTTAAATTCATTACAGCAATGGAAGCTATATCTTCCATTAATTGTGTCTCAAAAACATATGAACGATTATTACTCAAACTTTCCAGATAAATTTTGCTATTAGAAATTCGATATATTCTTTTCTTAAACTCAGGATAAGCAATCTTGGTCACATACTTATCAGGCATTGGAACTAAAAAAAATGCTTCAACTTTTACAGGTCCCAATCCATTGTAGTGAACAAAAAATATTTCTGCCAGGCTTTTTTTCTCAATCGGGCTAATAAACAAAACATTATTATATTTATTTTGAATGTCCCTGAAATCTTCATCAAAATCCAATTCTCGGGACAATGTAAGTAAATTCTCAATCAGAAAAACCGGCGGAGATACTCCATAGTTTCTAATATAGTCATTTTTATATATATTCTCAGCCTTCCAGTAGGAAATATAGGCATCATTTATTTCTCCTTCCGTTTCGTAAAAAATGCCCATTAAAAAACGGATAAATGCATCTTCTTTGTAAATATTTTTTTTGTTTTTCTCATATTGTGAATTGAGAATATTTAATTTGTTGTCAAGCTTTCTGGCTTCTACAAGGGCATCTTCAAGAGAACCCATGCCGATATAGTTCATGGCCATAAATAAATTCACCAATGCATTTTCAAAATCTTCACCGCTATATGGAATGATCTTATCGTTAATTATAAAAGATGCGATATGTTTTGAAACAGACTTGGTGTATAGCTCATCCATAATGAACTCGGCTTTAGCGAGGCTCTGATTGCTTTCCGAATAACGTTGGGCGAAATGAGCGAGAATTCCTTCGTCCAAATAATAAATAACAGCATTCAGCTTATCAAAAGTTTTGGTATTTTTCCGTGCGAGATGCCACGCGGAATCAAATTCACGGTTAAGAAGAAGTTTATCAACCTTTGCATAATATCTCGGGCTGGGGGAGCATGAGCAAAGCAAAAACCCTGACAGAAGAAGAGAGCATAGAAGAATTATAATATTTTGAAAAACTACCACGATAATCCTGGTTTCTTAATAAACTTTTTAATCTTTTTTCCGCCAATCCATACCTTAATGTTATTGGCCATGGCAATCAGCTCAAGGTTGATCTGATAATACATTACAGCCTTGCCGCCAGCTTCATCCCTAATTGTGTTTATTTCTCCAATCAACATGAAATCCGCCCCGACTTCCTCGCCCGGGCCCTTCATGGTATTTTCCGAAGCGTGTCTGGCCATGTCAAGTCTTTCTTCACGAATCTGTCCCCGTTCACCTTTTGAAGCTACAAATTGCACCTGCCCTGAATTAATCAAAGCACTTTCAAGATCTTTAACAAAAGTCCGAATATTTATATGCTCATGGCTCCGGTTTTTTATAAAACCCACAATAAATGTAGGCACCCGGTTATTTTTGCTTTTAAAATTTTGTAAGAATGGTCGCTTAAGACAATCACTAATCATATCTTCAGCAACCAATCCGGAATCAGTATCATTCCAGCGGCCGCTTATATCAACAATTTCATTGATATCTATTCTTTTTACCTTTGGCGTTGAAGCGCAACCCGTCAAAAAAACAATAATTCCTGAAATTACAATCATCAAAATAACTCTATGATGCTTCATTTCTCCCTCCTGTGAAAACCAAGTTAGCCCATCTTTTCGAAGAGAAAAGTATAACCATAATACACCAGCGACTTACAAATTTTCTATTAAACTGGATATATAACATTACGATTCCAACATTTCATAAGTAACTGATTTCTCTAACTATTACAGGTAAGCTATTACCAAATTATTTTAGTGTAACCAAAATAGAACA
>DAOURZ010000365.1 GCA_030627475.1 Deltaproteobacteria bacterium
CAGAAATTGGAAAAATTGGCAGTTTTCGTTCAGGCACTATTTACGTTTTTCGCAAACCTTGCTGTATCAAGTTCTCGGCACATTTCGTTTACGTTCCCAACCTGTAAAAAGCTGTTTTTTTACTTCAAAGAATCTTGACATACACTTAATATCCGTATATTCACAATAATTACAGGATTTTTTCTTTTTTCCTGTTCTTTTTATCGGATTTTTTTATCAGGCCCAAATAAAGTTTTCATTAAGATACTAATGAAGTGTATAGACGCTATTGAATGTACAACAAAATATATTATATCCGAGTTTCATCAAATATATCTTGAAGAAGGGCTTGATGATACTGAATATATAAGAAATATCAAGGCAATAATCAATGGGATTGACAAGTTTATCCGGAATAACAGAGAAATTATCAGTGAAGCCAAAATACTTAAGAAGGTTCTTTATGCTTTTTCAAGAGAATTATGGTTGGCGAATATAAAAAAATCTTACAATGAAAACGTTACATCCCATGATAAAGATAACAGTTCTGAAAATAACGGATACTATGACTATTATTTCGATTATATCTATAATCATGGAGTTTATCCCCGATAGCGCCCAGATTCCTTAGGAATGTGGGCGAAACAACTTCCACAACCATGCATTACAGCTTCAGACCGCTTTTGTTCAATCTCAAATCCCAAACATATTGAAATAGTTCGCTATTCCATAATTTTTTGTGATTTGAGCCTATATTTGAGCTTTGGGCAAATTCGACCTAAATCTGTGCGCTTGCCTGGGGAAGTTAATTCGTTCATGTTTCTTATATGAAATAGCTTGTAATATATGAGGATGTATGATTTTTTTGAGGAGATGCAATGTCATTAACTAAAAACAATATTGTTAAAGAGGTTCACGGACTAGGTTTTACCAAGTTTCAATCAGTTGAAATTGTCGAATCCCTATTGGAAATTATTAAAAGTACGCTTGAAAAAGGTGAGGATACTCTAATCTCCGGATTTGGTAAATTCTGTGTCAAAAACAAGGGAAAAAGAAGGGGGCGAAATCCTGCAACAGGAACTGACTTGATTCTTAAGGAAAGAAAAGTAGTTACTTTTAAATGTTCCGGAAAGTTAAGAAATAAAATAAACGGATCGAAATAAAATTAATGATTTTCCGTTTCCAAAGTTGCGCCTCATATTTTTTGTATCGTTAAGGAACGTGGATAAAACAATTCCCATAACAATGCATCATAGCTTTCGGCCCAAATCCATGCGCCTATTTGTGAAAGTTGAATTGTCCACGTTCCTGAGCCATACATACCGGTAGGGTTTAACAGTAATGAATCTGTGTTGAACCTTTTACCGGTTATAAGGTTTTGTATTTCAGATGGCACCCCTCTTACCTGATAAAGATAAAAAACACAGCGGTTCAGAGCCAATAATTTTTTGTTGCGATCCAACTGACACGGGAATATTTTTGTTCTAAATTATATCCAGGATTTTTTTGAGTATTGAATCCCTCGTTTTCAAATTTCCAGCGTAATCGCCCTGTCTGAACAATTTCCACAGCATTAGACCTGCTAATTTTATCGAACAAACCTGACCTAAATTTGTGCGTTTACTTGTGAAAGTTAATTCGTCCACGTTCCTTACAACAAAACTCCAATTATTGTTTTTGCAAATGTTAAAGAAAGGTTCCTTTGGATACAAATTTACCTTTATGCTTGTTTGCTCTGATTAACTTTGCTATCTTTTTGTGTTTACGTTTTTTCTTTCAATCTTTCTCTTATGTTTAATCTGAGCTGGAATAATAAAATTGGAAGGATCCTTTAAATGGGAGCAAAGAGTTTAAAAAAAATCGAAAATATATTGACTCAGGAAATCGCAACAATCTTATCTGTTGATCCGTCAACGATTATAAGGGATATTCCAATGCATGAACTGGGAGTTGATTCCTTGAGTTTTGTAGAACTCCTCGTGTTTATAGAAAAAACATTTAACATAAAGTTGATGGAATCAGGATTAACCAGGGAAGATTTCAGGACGATTCGTTCTCTGGCATCGTCTATTCAGGGTTTCAGAATTAGTGCAGATTAGGAACGTGGACGAAATAACTTCCGCAACTATGCATCACAGCATCAGGCCATCTTTGCCCGATCTAAAAGCACAAAA
>DAOURZ010000360.1 GCA_030627475.1 Deltaproteobacteria bacterium
ATAAGGCTGATAGTTACCAGGACAATAAAAAATGCCAGACACTTTGAACATGAATCTTCTGTTCAAAATATAAAATCCGGTACTATTATTTTCAGGGATGAAAAAAAGATAGGTACATCCAAAACAAATACTTAGAGCGTGTCGCAGAAATATATAAGATATATCTGATTACAAAATATTGCAATTTTCCTCATTCTATCTTTCCTCTTTGAGTTTATTTCTCTTTCCATTTTTCTCTTTCTTTTTATTTCTCTCTCTAACAAGTTTCTTCTTTCAGGAGATTTTTTCATGATTTTGTCAAATCTCGCATTAATTTGTTTAAATTGAAAGAAAGGATAGACCTCTGGCCTGCCGAACGAAGAGTCTTTAAATTTCGCTCCTTCGGTTTGTTGAAACCATACTTGTCTGTTTTTAGCGTACCGATTACACCTTCCGTCATTCCTCGCTCGCTTTTGACTACCTCCCGGTCTTCCCCGGATACCTCCCATGGGGCATTGCCTTTGGGCTGAATACCAACCTTTTTGACTCCGGCTTTCTTGAGTTTTTTGATATTCGCTTTCGAATGTCCTCCCCGGTCGTAAACGAACATTTCCGGTGCGGTTTCCTTGCCAAATATTTGCTGATAACCGGAAAGAGCAAGATCGGGCATCTTTGTCTCTCCGACTGAACCAAGCACAAGACTCCCAAAAATATAACCTCCGCCTATGCGATTTACCAAATATTTCAAACCGAATTCTACTTTCTTCCCGACTTTGTTTCTCACTATGGCTTTGGCTTCCGTAATCCCGGCATGAATAATTTTCCCTTTGGCGACTATTCCTGTTTTCATCCAATCTACAATCTGAGGAATTAATTGTTCGCCAACTTCTTTCATCACTTCTAATTTCTCTTTTGCATTCTTTATCACCCTGCCCGGAATTTCTTTTACAATTTCTACTACTTCGTTTGTCTTTTTCAAGAGACTTTTTGTCTCTTTTATCATTCTCGTCAGGATAGTCTGCTTCTCTTCGGTCTCTTTTGCAAAAAGATGATATTCTTTTGCTGAACGGATGACCTGGGCAGCCTTCTCTATAACGCAGCCTGCTGTCTCTATACCTTTCTTTTTCAAATTCTCCGCAGCTCTCCCACATCTCTGAGCAAGCCCTTTTAATATCCCGGGTTCGTGCGGATATCCTATTGGCAGTTCCACTGCAGTTGTATCTCCTGACAGTGTTCGAGAATCTCCGAATCCGTGTTTTACTACATAATTCAAGATCAATTTGTTTACTTCTTCTATACCTTCCGAACCTAAAGCTGCATAGGCTCTTGCTATATTTGAATGATCCCGAATATGCGCTGACGGGTCCGCATCTCTTGATATAAAAATGCGTACAGGAGCATTCTCCGCAAGATATTCCTCTATCAGACGATAAGGTACGCATTTTACTATCAGTAACACTACTACGGGAACATAGAGATCGACAGGCCAAGGCTGCCCGGGGCCGCCGTCTACATTCTTGCCTGCCTTTCTCCAATGATTTACCATTATTTCCGTAATATCCTCCCACGGCAGTTCTCTCTTCAACTGTAAAAGCGGATGATTCCGATTCACAGGAATTGTTACTGATTCGGTTTCTGATTCCGACGATACCAAATTTTCTATTTCTTTTTTCAACATTTTTTACTCCTCCTATTATAAAACGCAATACACCTGTGTACCTTAATATAAAAAGGGTAAGCACAATCAGGTATCTGATTAAAATATTTTTCATTGGCTTCTTCATACTTCTTCTGTACCATGCCATCTGTGTTAAGGCAAATGAAATAAGGACAAGCGGCTTTGGATTGTGCTATCGTTCAAAATAATAGCAAGATATATCCTATATATTTCTGCGACACGCTCTAACTAGTGTCCATCCATAAATTGGCATTTTTAATTAATCTCGCATCAATGAAAACCAGACGGACAGATAATTTCACAATTTCGCAACCCCAAAAAACAATTCATACAAAAATTCTCATAAAATCGCATTCAATTTCATTTTTTTGACGCAACTATACAACCCAAAAAATTCTCATGAAAAATAATCGTGATTTTTTTTGCTTTTACACTACAATTAATGTAAGTGTTTTAAACTATGCAGTTGCCAGTTTCTTTCTGGCAATTGTCAGTAGATTTGCTGCTACAATTGATGATAGCACCTGGCATTTAAA
>DAOURZ010000457.1 GCA_030627475.1 Deltaproteobacteria bacterium
AAGGCCATGGTTATTCCTTCCCTTATGACCCGTTCATCATCTACTACATATATCAAGTATGAAATCATCTCTGCTCTTTTTTTGTACAAGTCCCTGGTTTCAGCGGAAGTTCAATCCTTAATTCAGCCCCGCCCAATTTACTGTCAAATACACCGAGAGATCCGCCGTGATCTGTAATTATTCTGTGGCAGATGCTTAGCCCGATTCCGGAGCTGTCGCTTTTAGTAGTAAAAAACGGATCAAATATTTTGTCTTTAATGCCGGAAGGCACACCCGTTCCTGAGTCTGCAACACTTATAAAAATACGATTATTTTCCATGTATGTTTTTATTACTATTTGTTTGTTTCCATGTATGTTTTTCATTGCTTCAGCAGCATTGGTGATCAGATTTAAAATTACCTGTTCAATAAAATGTTGATCAATATAACAGTGCGGCAGATTTTCAGATAAAGTGTTTTCGATTTTAATATTGCTTTTGTGCAATGTGACAGAGGAAAGATTTACTGCCTCTTCAACGGGCTTATTGATTTTCGACAGAATTAGTATTGGTTCGCTGGGTTTGGAAAAGTCCATGACTTTTTTAATAACGGATTCAATTTTATTTGAGGCTGATTTCAACTGCCCTATTATTGTTTTAACTTTTTTCGGACTGTCTGTTTTGGCATAGATTTTTTCCAGCGTGTTTAAATAAATATTGATGCCTGAAAGCGGGTTTCTTATTTCATGGGCAATGCCGGCAGTAACACGTCCCAGCGAGGTCATTTTATCCTTTATTTTTAACAAACGTTCCAATTCCCTGGATCGAGTAACGTCCATCATGTTGAATAATATTGCTTTTTCCCCCGAATATTTTATCCGACTGATTCGGCAGTAAACCCATTTTCTGTCCAGTTTGTTATCTATGTTTCCAGAGGGATAAAACCTGAAGCTGATATTAAGAGTCTGTGTTTCTTCGGAAACTATCTTCTGATAGTTTGCTTTAACCGCCTCAACATCATCAGGATGTATGTTTTTGAAATCCATGAGCTTGAAAGAACGTGAAAGGCAACTGAAATGTTTTTTCTGCTCAGGATTATTGTAAACAATTTCCGAGTCTTGTAGAATGAAAATACCGGTCAGTGAATTTTCAACCAGTTCACGGAACCTTTTTTCGCTTTCACGCAATGCCTGCTCGGCTTTCTTGCGCTCTATAATTTTCCCGAGCCGTTCTGTAATAACATTGACAAGCTCTTTTTCTTCATTAAGGGAAAAGTCTTTATTTTTTTCCGATAATTGTTCAATATAACAGACCTCAAAGGTTCCTATTGGTTTGCCATGTACAACTATGTCACTTGTCTGCTTCCGGCCACTATCTTTAAAATTTTTTGTTTTATAAATTTGATTTTTAAAAATTATGCGTGCCGAGGTGGTTTCCGGATATTGCGAGGCAGGGGGTAGCAGATCAATTGTCCCTTGAAGTATTTCATCAATTGTAATATTATTCTTTACAACGAGGCTGGAAAATGCATAAAGGCAAGCCAGTTTTTTTGCTCTCTTTTCATTTGAATTCCCTGAATTGATTTTGTTCATTGTCTTTTTTATTGACACTTTAGGAACGGGGTTTAAATAA
>DAOURZ010000034.1 GCA_030627475.1 Deltaproteobacteria bacterium
AGGAATGTCAAGAAGCCCGGCAAGATACTTATCTGCAAATCCATCTTTTTTAGCCTGCAAAAACAGATCATCAGGAAGTATTTGACCTTTGTATTTTAGGATTTTATCTTCAAGTTCTACCAACTCTTTCATTTGTTTGATAAACCAGGCTGTTATGTGGGTCTTTTCATGAAGAACCTGAATATCAGCGCCTTTGCGCAGCGCCTCGTACATGATGAAGTGTCGTTCACTCGTAGGAATGTTCAGCATGTGCATTAATTCGTCCAATGATTTATTGTTGAAGTCTTTTGCAAATCCAAGACCATACCGGTTAATTTCCAGCGAACGTACAGCTTTTTGAAAAGCCTCCTTATAATTTTTTCCTATGCTCATTACTTCACCAACTGCGCGCATCTGGGTACCGAGCTTATCTTCCACACCTGCAAATTTTTCAAAGGCCCACCGTGCAAATTTAACTACAACGTAATCACCGGATGGAGTATATTTGTCTAAGGTTCCATCCCGCCAGTAGGGGATTTCATCAAGAGTAAGGCCCCCTGCGAGAAGTGCTGAAATTAAAGCAATAGGAAAGCCGGTTGCCTTTGAGGCCAGTGCTGATGAACGAGATGTTCTGGGATTGATTTCTATTATCACAACTTTTCCTGTTTCAGGATTATGTGCGAATTGAATATTGGTGCCTCCGATAACTTCTATTGCCTCAACAATATCATAAGCATATTTCTGAAGACGTTTCTGAAGTTCGGGAGCAATTGTCATCATTGGTGCTGTGCAGAATGAATCTCCTGTGTGAACACCCATTGCATCAACGTTTTCTATGAAGCATACAGTGATCATCTGATTTTTGGAATCACGTACAACTTCCAGTTCAAGCTCTTCCCAGCCCAGCACAGATTCTTCGATCAGAATCTGATTTGCTATACTAACAGCTATGCCGCGAGCGGCTATTGTACGAAGTTCTTCAACATTGTAAACAAGACCGCCTCCTGTTCCTCCCATGGTGTATGCCGGACGTATTACAACAGGGTAGCCAAGTTTTTCCGCAACTTTTTCTGCATCTTCGACGCTGTTAACAGCCTGATTGCTCGGCATTTCAATTCCGAGTCGGTTCATGGTTTCCTTAAATGCTACACGGTCTTCCCCGCGTTCAATAGCATCAACGTTAACTCCTATGACCTTAACGCCGTATTTTTCAAGAACGCCTGCTTTTGCCAGTTCGGATGAAAGATTAAGCCCTGTTTGGCCACCCAGGTTAGGCAGCAAAGCATCCGGACGCTCAAGTTCAATAATCTCTGTCAATACCTTCAGGTTGAGAGGTTCTATATAAGTTACATCTGCCGTTCCAGGGTCTGTCATTATAGTCGCGGGATTTGAGTTCACCAGGACTATTTCATAGCCAAGGCTTCGCAGGGCTTTACAGGCCTGTGTCCCTGAATAATCGAACTCGCATGCCTGGCCGATTATTATTGGACCTGATCCGATAATTAATACTTTCTTAATGTCGTCACGTCTTGGCATAGAAACTCCTTTGATTCAATTTGTAGATATAATTATAACTTTCTGTATTATTGATGAATATACCGGCTGGACTATTTCAGATGTGGAGCATGATTTTTTTTGCACCGGTTCTATACACTTTATTGTTACGAATAACAACTCAAAATTAATATTTTTTTGGCTACCAACGTAAGGCGCTTTCCATAGTATAATGCTCCCTCAAAAAACCGGACAGTTGTTTAGGAACGTGGACGAATTAACTTCCGCAAGTAGGCGCACAGATTCAGATCAGGTTTGTTCGATCTAAAATCACAAAAGTCGTAGGAATAGCGAGCTATTTCAAGATTTTTGTGATTTTAGATCGGGCAAAGATGGCCCAAAGCTGTGATGCGTAGTTGGGAAAATTAATTCGTCCAAGTTCATAAAGAACGTGAACTGTTGCAATTGCTTTTCTACATCTTGTATTTTCCAAAATCTTCGGGCGAAAGTTTTTTGAGATACTCTGCCCACTTCTTCCCCTCTTCGCTATTATCTATAGCTTCAGCATGGTCATCAGACATTTTCGTTTTTTCAATAACAGTATCATCAACATACATGGGGGCATTATATCGAAGTGCCAAAGCAATTGCATCGCTGGGTCGTGCATCCATATTGAACTTGCCATTTCCATAAATAAAATATATTCTTGCGTAAAAAGTGTTATTCTTTAAATCACATACCTCAACTTTTTCTATTTTGATATCAAAAAGATCGGTAAAATTCTTAAAAAGATCGTGAGTCATTGGACGGTCGACCTTTATATTTTGAAGAGTAGTTGCAATAGAAGTAGCTTCCAGCAACCCTATCCATATAGGAATTGCCTGATTATCTTTATCGGACTTCAAAATAACGATCGGTGTATTTGAAGCCGGATCAATTGTCAGTCCCGCTATGCTAACTTTAAGCAGCATAACTTTGTTCTCCTTTCAAAGCGCTGAACTGATTTTCCCGAAAGCGAATGGGAATATGCTTTCTCAATTTTCACGTTCACTATTTTTCCTTTTGATATTCTATCGCCCGGGATAACGCCCTCGTCCTGTATAAAGTTTACCACTTTGTTGGTTTCAGTACGCCCTGTCCATTGAACGTATCGGCACTTACTTTGGGCATCATCTCTATCTACCTTCTTTTTGCTTAACCCTTCAACAAGGACCAACTCATTTGTTCCAATCAGAGCTCTGTTCTTTTTGGTTGTAAAACATTCCTGCAAATTCAGCAGGGCTTGCAATCTGTCTTTTTTTTCCTGCTCTGCAATTTTGTTTGTGAAACGAGCTGCAGGTACATTCGGTCTGTCAGAATACTTAAATGCAAAGATTCCATCAAATTCCACTTCTTTAATTAAATCCAGAGTTTCTTCAAAATCAGCTTTTGTTTCTCCTGGAAAGCCGACAATAATATCAGAAGTAACAGCTATGTCCGGACAATTATTACGCAGCTTATCTATTTTTTCAAGATACAACTCCCTGCTATATTTCCTGTTCATTTTTTTTAAAATTTTGTTTGATCCGGACTGAACAGGTAAATGTATATGGTTGCACAGCTTATCCATGTTTTTAAAAGCACTGACAAGATCATCTGAAAGATCTTTGGGATGAGAAGTGGTAAATCTGATTCTAAAAAGTCCATCTATTTCATTAACTCTGGCCAAAAGTTGCGGGAATGAATTCAGTTTTTCTTTTTTGCCATAGCTGTTTACATTCTGGCCAAGAAGAGTAACCTCTTGAACACCGCTTTTAACGAGACATTTAACTTCATTCACTATGCTTTCAGGAAACCTGCTTGTTTCTCTGCCCCTGACATATGGCACTACACAATAAGTACAAAAATTATCGCAGCCCCTCATAATTGTCACAAAGCTTGTGACTTTTGGATCACTTCTATCCAATGACGATTCTATAACAGATTCAAGCTCTTCTATGACTTCCGACATTTCAATATCGACAAGTTTGCATCTTTCAGCTTCTATTTTTTCTATAAGATATGGCAAACGGTTTATAGCATGTGTTCCGAAAACCAAATCTACATGTGGCATACGTTCCGGAATTTTTTTCCCTTCCTGCTGCGCCACGCACCCGCCAACACCTATAATCAGATTTGGCCTTTTTCTTTTAAGGTCTGCAAGACGTCCTAAAAAACTGAAAACTTTCTGTTCAGCCTTTTCCCTGATAGCACAGGTATTAACAATTATAAGATCAGCGGCTTCAAAAGACGAATTTATTTTGTATCCTGAGGGAGCTAACAACTTTTCAATCTGCTCGGAGTCATAAACATTCATCTGACATCCGATGGTATTTATGTAAAGACATTTTGTTTTCAATTATTAAGTACCTTTCCATACATGGTAATCTTTTTTATATCCTGAACTTCTATTCTGATATTTGCAAAAGAAGATATACCATAACAATTTTTGCCTTTATCTACTAATATCTCAAGAGCTTTTCCATCTTTTAACTTTACCTTAGCCTTAACACAATCATCCTCTAAAATAAATAAAACCGAGTTTATCTTGTCAAAATCGATTGATATCTCTGCCCTGCCCAATTTGCCGATAAAATAAGTCTGGCCTTCAAATGAAAACCTTTCAAGATCCATTGAAATATCGGCTTGATCCACAAGTGCAACAGAATAGTTCTTTTCAGGCTCAGGGATATCAATGACACCCCTTTCTCCCATATTACCCATTCCAAGTGTAAAAAAACAAATAAAAACAATAACACTCAAATACCAACTTTTTCCCATTGGTTTTATCTCCCCTCAAACCAGAATTTCTCATGAACAACCCACCCCGATCCCCTGCCATAATACTTCTTCAATCATGATATCTTTTTGAAGGTCATGTAAAAGCATCTCAACATCATCTTCACAGCCTGGAGCAATATGGAACATCACAACACTTAAATCAGAATCCACAGTAGTTAACGTTGCAATTCCATCATATGCCTCAAAAATAAATTTCAGGAAGCAGATTTCTTTTCGTTCAATTCGATAATATTTTTTTATTGTTTCCAAAAGCTATCCTGACAAGCAACGTGGGCGAATTAACTTCCTCAACTATGCATCACAGCTTCAGGCCCATCTTTGCCCGATCTAAATCTGTGCGCTTACTTGTGGAAGTTAATTCGTCCACATTCCTAAACAAACTTTTCGGTAGTCCATACAAAAAGTACGGGTAGTTTAAAAATGAAAAATACACTTCTTCTGATTTTGGATATTAATTTAAAATACCATTATTTGTTATTTTTTCAATAAAAAAATCTAATCATGATGTGTACTAATTTGTTGTTGTTCAACACAACAATACAAGCTATATCTTATTTATGAAAAAACAATGGCAATTGCTTCAACCGGATATCAATTCTGTAAGAAAAATCAGTAATGAGCTTAAATGTAATCCAATTATAGCAAGCATTCTAATTAATCGAAACATTGTTTCTGTTGAGGATGCCTTTAATTTTCTTAACCCTTCACTTCACAATTTGCGCTCTCCATTTTCAATAAAAGGAATGAATAGTGCTGTCAGCCGCATTTTTTCCGCAATAATCAATAATGAAAAAATTTTAATTTTCGGAGATTATGATGTTGATGGAATCACTGCAACGGCTGTACTTTTAGAGTTTTTCCGTTATATAGGAGCAAATGCAGCTTACTATATCCCGCACAGGATAAAAGAAGGATACGGTCTGCAAAAAAATCATATTACGGATTATGCGCTGCCAAAAGGAATAAACCTTATAATAACTGTAGACTGCGGGTCCGGCAGTTATGATGCTGTAGAAGCTGCACAACATACTGGAATAGACGTAATCATAACCGATCATCACAAAATAGCGGACAGACCGCCTCAAGCAGTTGCCGTTGTAAACCCAAAACGCTCTGATTGCACATCAGGGCTTTATAACCTTGCAGGAGTTGGCGTGGCCTTTTATCTGCTGATCTGCCTCAGAAAATACCTGCGTGACAACAGCTTCTGGCATACTTTGCCAGAGCCCAATTTAAAAAATCTTTGTGATCTCGTAGCCCTCGGAACCATTGCCGATATGGTTCCTCTTGTTGATGAAAACCGGATATTAGTTAATGCGGGACTTGAAAAAATCTACACAGGTGAACGAAATGGAATAAAAGCATTGAGCGAAGAATGCAAATTAAAAAGCTCATCAACAGATACGAATGATATTGCTTTCAAGCTGGCGCCAAGATTAAATGCACCGGGCAGAATAGACCATGCAAAAATTGCAGTTGAACTTTTAATTACAAAACGTCTTGATGCAGCGAGACAAATTGCTCAAACACTAAACAAATTGAATATCCAAAGACAGGTTATTGAAAAAAAGCTAACTGATAATATCATGTTATATTTAAATAAAAATCCACATCTGTTAGAAAAGAAAACACTTGTATTATCTAATCAAGGCTGGCACGAAGGAATTCTCGGGATAACTGCGTCAAGGCTTGTGAAAAAATTTTTCCGGCCTGTTGTGCTTATTTCAATAAAAAATGGTATTGGTAAAGGTTCTGCGAGAAGTATATCCGGATTTGACATGTATGATGGGCTTATGAATTGTTCAAATGATCTTGAAAATTTTGGCGGGCATTCAATGGCTGCAGGCTTAAAAATAAAAAATGAAAATCTAAATCTATTTCAGGAAAATTTTGAAAAAATTGCAAATAAACAAACAATAAATCTTGCGCCGGTAATTAGAATTGATTATGAACTTAATTTTGATGATATTTCAGACGCACTGATTGATGATCTTGAAGCCTTAAAGCCTTTTGGTGCAGGAAACGATGAACCGCTTTTTACGGCTAAAAATATTAAAGTGTTATCTTCAAAAATTGTTGGTAAAAATCATAGAAGTATGCTTTTAAAGCAAAATTCGTCCAGCAAAGGCAAAAGCTTTAATACAATTCATTTCAACATTGACAAAAGCAAACCATTAAATGACAGATTTGATAAAATTGCATTCAGGCTACGCTGGAACCACTGGAATGAAACGAAAAAAGCACAAATTATTATTGAAGAAACCTAACTTGTAATATTTTCTTTGCAATCCATTTTGCATATAATTATTATGAATAATTCAGGGTTCAAAGTTAAAACAGGAACCGTTATAACAACTACAGGTGATAATCCATGTCTAAAACATTCAGACCAAGCAATCGTGAATCAAGCATTTTATCTAAAATAGAATCTTCAAAAGAACATGCCCGAAAACAAGCAATAAAAAACATAAAAGGTTCTATAGAACAACTTTCAAATGCTATTGCTATGAAGCTTATTGAAAACAACATCATTGAAACAACCAATAAAAACGGATTAGAAGAACAGATTAATAACTGCCTCGAAAAGTTAAGTAATTCTGATGGGTTTGATATTGATTACCAAATCGCACCAGTAAGAAATATTATTCCTAATCCACATATAGTAAGTATTTATGTTACATCTTTTGTCATAGAAATACTAATAAATCACAAAGATATTATTGATATATTTGGTTCTGATGAAGATATATATCATTGCATAAACCAGCAAGTTATAAAATTTCTGCCAGAATAATGCCCCCATCCTTTCATCCAAGGCTAATCAATGGACATTTCGATGATCCGGGAATATTCATCCCTTTTTTATTTGAAAAACGAGCCCTGCTTTTCGATTTAGGCGATATTAATTCTCTTTCAACAAGAGATATTCTTAAAATAAGCCATATTTTTGTCACCCATACACATATGGATCATTTTGTTGGTTTTGACAGGGTGCTACGACTTTTACTCGGCCGTGAAAAAAAATTATATATGTATGGCCCTAAAGGTTTTATAAAAAATATTGAAGGAAAACTGGCCGGCTATTCATGGAACCTTGTAGAAAATTTCAAGAACAAATTATCTTTAAATGTTACTGAGGTATATCCTGATCACTTGATTTCCAGGCAGTATTTGTGTCAAAATAAATTTGTCCCTGTTAAAGAAGATATAAAAGAACTCTTTAACACCATCCTTTTAAAAGAACCGGCTCTGTCTGTTTCCGCTGTAATTCTTGATCACAACATACCATGTTTGGGGTTTTCAATCGAAGAACGATTTCACGTTAATATAATTAAAGACAAAGTTATTGCTCTTGGACTTGGAATAGGCCCCTGGCTAAAAGAGTTCAAACAAGCTTTATTCAACTGCCAGGCTCCTGATTCAGAATTCAGGGTAAGATACGGAAAAGATAATAAAGAAAAAAAATTTATTCTTGGGGATCTTTCAAAACAAATCGCTCTTATTACTCCAGGACAAAAGATTACATATATTACAGATGCGGTTTATAGTAAATATAACAAAAAAAAAATAATAGCATTGGCAAAAAAATCTGACCATCTTTTTATAGAAGCAGCGTTTCTTGAAAATGACAGAGATATGGCTGCTAAAAAATATCACCTTACTGCTTATCAAGCCGGCAGATTAGCAGGCGAAGCTAATGTTAAGAAATATACTCTTTTCCACTTCTCGCCAAGATATACAGGAAAAGGATATCTATTAATAGAAGAAGCGCAGGCTGCATTTGAAAAATACAAAGAGTTTTAAGAGTTAAATTGTTTTTGCCCAGAAGGGAACTGAGAAAAAATAAAAAATCCACCGTTTCTACAAATCCGTTTAATTCCCTTTTCCCTCCCTCAAACTGGCCGGACACACTTGACACAGGGGGTATTTCCGGTATTTTCCCTGTCGACGACTCGACGTTTTCTTACTTTGCCGTTACCCTCATTACTTCCTCAAAAGTTGTAATGCCTTTTATTGCCTTTAGCAATCCGTCTTTAACCAGACTTTTCATGCCCTGCGCCCTCGCGGCTTTTATTAACTCGCCTTCGGAAGCTTTCTTTGCTATCAATCTTTTGATACCCCTGTTAACAACTAATATCTCAAAAATTCCGGTTCTGCCCTTGTATCCAATACCACCACAAAATCCACATCCTGATCCTTTGTAGAATTTAGTATCCAAAGAAAGTCCCAAGCTTTTAAGCAAAGCTTCATCAGGGTGGTATTCCTTCTTGCATTTCGGACAAATCCTCCTGACAAGACGCTGGGCAAATGAACAGTTGAGGACGGACTCTATCAGCCCTGTCTCTATCCCGATATCACTAAGTCTCGTAATGGCTCCAACAGCATCGTTTGTATGAAGCGTGCTGATAACTAAATGCCCTGTTAAAGCGGCGCGTACCGCAATCTCCGCAGTTTCGGCATCCCTTATTTCGCCAATGTAGATAACATCCGGATCCTGACGTAAGATGGATCTGAAGGCATTAGCAAATGAGGCTCCGGATTTAGGGTCAACCTGGCTCTGAACTACCCCATCGATTTCATATTCAATCGGATCCTCAATGGTCATTATGTTTTTTTCTACTGTATTCAGGCCATTGATAGCTGAACAAATCGTTGTCGTCTTCC
>DAOURZ010000250.1 GCA_030627475.1 Deltaproteobacteria bacterium
AAGAAAGGCTGCGCGCCTTTATGCCGAAGCCGGAATAGGATCTATTGCATATTGTATGGGCATCACCCAGCATACATTCGGCACTGATAATGTTAAGTCAATAGCAAATTTGGCTATGTTGTGTGGTAACGTCGGGATCGAAGGAGGAGGGGTTAATCCTTTGCGAGGTCAGAATAATGTACAGGGTGCATGCGATATGGGCGCTCTTCCCGGTGTTTTTCCCGGCTATCAAAGCGTTTTTGAACAAAAGAATGTCAGAAAATTTGAAAAGGCCTGGGGCGTTAAGCTTCCTGTAAAACCAGGTCTTGCTGCAACGGATATGTGGTCTGCCGTTTTTAAAGGTGACTTAAAAGGAATGTATATAATGGGTGAAAATCCTGTTGTAAGCGATCCTAATCTGAAACATGTTAGAGCAGCTCTTAAAAAACTGGATTTTTTGGTTGTTCAGGATATTTTTATGACTGAAACAGCCAAACTTGCCCATGTAGTACTTCCTGCTGCCACTTACGCAGAAAAGGACGGCACCTTTACCAATACGGAAAGGCGTGTCCAGCGCGTAAGGCAAGGCATCGAACCCATCGGAGATTCCATGCCCGACTGGAAAATTATCTCCAGGTTATCTGAAAAGATGGGAACCCCGATGAGTTATAATCACCCTGAAGAAATTATGGAGGAAATCGCTGATCTTGTACCAGGCTACGGTGGAATTCACTACGAACGGCTCAAAAATCACGGACTTCAATGGCCATGTCCAAATTGGGAGCATCCCGGCACCCCATATCTTCATAATTCTGAATTTACCCGCGGTAAAGGCTTGTTTCAAGCAGTTAAATTTATCCTTCCGGATGAACTTCCAAATAAAGAATATCCCTTCCTTCTTTCAACCGGCAGAGAACTCTATCACTACAACAGCGGCACTATGACCCACAAGGTTAAAGGCCTTCATGCTATTTCACCTGAAGTTGTTGTGGAAATTCATCCTTCGGA
Source organism: Deltaproteobacteria bacterium (assembly GCA_030627475.1). GTDB lineage: Bacteria > Desulfobacterota > Desulfobacteria > Desulfobacterales > ETH-SRB1 > B13-G4. The sequence goes on from DAOURZ010000250.1 coordinate 988, forward strand.
CGCCAAAAAAGAAGGAATAGAAAACAAAAATATAGTTAAAATCGTATCCCGCCGCGGAGAAATTAAAGCCCGTGTCAGTATAACCGAAAAAAGCCCCAAAGGGAGTGTCTTCATACCATTCCATTTTGGGGAAATGGCAGTTAATCTCTTAACCAACGATGCCCTTGATCCTGTAGCGAGAATACCCGAGCTTAAAATCTGCGCAGTCAGCATTGAACAAGTTTAGCATAGCCAGTCTTACACCCATCCGGTTTTACCTCGTACTAAACTCCATTCTTAATGACCGTAATACATAATCTTGACGCTCATTATCCACACGTATATAAAAACGGTTGAAAAAAAACAAAAATAGTTGTTGAATATTTGCATTTATTTTTGCCGAATCCGATCAGAACCAAAAATGCATTCAGGGAGAAGATATGCCTGGTAACACATTTGGAAAGATGTTTAAAATAACTACATGGGGTGAATCTCATGGAAAAGCTGTCGGTGTTGTAATTGATGGCTGCCCTCCAAAAATTCCGCTTGATGAAAAAATTATTCAGGAAATGCTGAATCGCAGGCGTCCAGGCATGTCGGTTGCGAGCACAAGTCGAAAAGAACCTGATTCAGCAATTATTATGTCAGGCGTATTTGACGGCTTTACAACCGGCACCCCTATTATGATTATGGTTAAAAATAAGGATGCTGATTCAAAGGCTTACCAGCCTTATGCAGATCTTTTTCGTCCCGGACATGGGGATATAACATATCTTGCTAAATATGGTATACGCGACTGGCGTGGAGGCGGCCGTGCCTCTGCACGAGAAACTGTTGGAAGGGTAGCGGCAGGAGCAGTTGCAAAAACTCTGCTAAAAAAAGAAAATATCAGGATTTATGCTTACACCGTGGAACTTGGCGGGATAAAGGCAGAAAAATGCGACCTAAAAGCAATGGATAAAAACATGTTTTTTTGTCCTGATATGGATGCTGCTGAAAAGATGGAAAAACGAGTTAAAAGTGTCCGGAAAACAGGTGATTCACTCGGAGGTATTGTAGAAATAAAAGCGGAAGGTATTCCAAAGGGTTTGGGCGATCCGGTATTTGACAAACTTGATGCAGATCTGGCAAAGGCGATAATGAGTATAGGTGCAGTAAAAGGAGTTGAAATCGGCTCCGGTTTTGAGGCTGTTGCAAAACTTGGCTCTGAAAACAATGATCCCATAATGCCCAAATGCCATGGCGCACAAGAAAGATTTTCATCAAACAATGCCGGAGGAATCCTTGCAGGAATATCTAACAGCGATGATATTGTAATACGCGCAGCAGTTAAGCCTATACCTTCAATTGCAATTGAACAAAACACAATTGACCGGTTCGGGAATAAAAAAACAATTTTAACCAAAGGACGTCACGATATATCGGCTATACCACGAATTAATGTTGTATGTGAAGCAATGGTAAGCCTTGTACTTGCAGATCATTTATTAAGACAAAAAGCAATAATATCATGGATAGATTAAAGATAGGCATAATTGGTGGTACGGGAGGCATGGGTCGCTGGTTCGAGCGTTTTTTCTCCGAAGCCGGTCACAATGTTTTAATTTCCGGCAGAAAAACGGAAGTCACTTATAAAGATGTTGCCAAAAAGTGCGATGTAGTAATTTTAAGCGTGCCTTTTAATGCAGCTATATCTATTGCCGAGGAAATCGGCCATCTAATGGGTCAAAATCAGCTCCTTACGGACTTCTGCTCCCTTAAAGAAAGTATTCTAAAAAGTATGCTTTCATCTACATCAGCTCAGGTAACGGGAATACATCCCCTTTTCGGTCCTTTTACTGATTCCATAAAGGGGCAAAACATAATTTTATGCCATGGAAGAGGAACTGAATGGCTTAAATGGCTTGAAGATGAATTTACAACAAAAGGGGCCATTATTACTCACATGGATTCGCTTACGCACGACAAAAATATGGCTGTTGTTCAGGGACTAACCCATCTTTTAACAATCTGCCTCGGCAGAACTCTACAGAAGTTGAACATGTCTCCTTCCGATGCTGTCTTGTATTCAACCCCTGTATTCAGGTTGAAAATTGATCTGATGGCGCGTCTGTTTGCGCAGGATCATAGCCTTTACGCAAATCTTATTAACAAAAACACACATGTTGAAAATGCTGTGGATACTTTTTTATCTGCGATGGATGAAACAAGAAAATGCCTGTCATCCGGTAAGAATGAAAATACAATATCTTTTATGGAAAATATTCGGGATTTTTTCGGAGATTATTGCCAGGAC
>DAOURZ010000385.1 GCA_030627475.1 Deltaproteobacteria bacterium
GTAAGGCCGATGCTCTCCCAACTGAGCTACCCGCCCAGACGATTTTTTTCATGCAAACGATCCTGTATTCTTATATCTTTTTCAAGAAAGATTATTACTACTAATTATTTTGCGTTATGTCAAGGTTAAACCTGAATAATAGCTGTTTTCTGATCAAATTTTCTTGACGTTGGTATCATTCCAAAAGAAATATTATCTTTTTTGAAAAGGATATCTCCCGCATTCATAACCAGGGAATGAGACAAAACATCATCCATATGATCAGCAAGAACAATATCTATCTGCTTTAATATTATAGAAGGTATTTCCTCTAAATCTTTTTCGTTTTCTTTGGGAATAATTATTTTTTTAATTCCCCCTCTATGAGCAGCCAGAATTTTTTCTTTTAATCCCCCGATTATAAGGATTCTTCCTCGCAGAGTGATCTCTCCGGTCATGGCAATATCCCGGTAAACAGGTCTTTGCATTAGAGCTGAGACTATGGACGTGCATATAGAGATTCCTGCGGAAGGGCCGTCTTTTGGTATGGCTCCTTCGGGAACATGTATATGAATGTCATATTTCTTGTAAAATTCGTTATCAATCATAAGCTTATCGGCGCGTGAACGAACATAGCTTAAGGCAGCCTGGGCGGATTCTTTCATTACATCTCCCAACTTGCCGGTCGTGATAAGCTTACCTTTACCAGGCAGAATCAAAGTTTCAATACAAAGCAGTTCACCGCCCACCTGTGTCCAGGCAAGTCCCGTAACAAGACCTATCTGATCTTTTTTCTCTACCAGACCATGTCTGAAGCGAGGCGGTCCCAAGTATTTATGTAAAGATTTTTCTGTTATATTAAATGAATTTTTATTTTTATCTTTATCTTTTACAACCTTACGTGAAATCTTGCGACATATGGAAGCAATCTCACGCTCTAAATTCCTTACACCGGCTTCACGAGTATAAAATTGTATAATTGAATAAATTGAATTTTCCGAAAACTTTATATTCTTACCTTCAAGCCCGTTTCTTTTTATTTGTTTGGTTATAAGAAAATCTTTGGCTATATGATATTTTTCAAATTCGGCATAGCTCGCCAGACGTATAATTTCCATCCTGTCCTGAAGAGGAAGAGGTATATCCGGCAAGGTGTTTGCAGTTGTAATAAAAAGAATATCCGTAAGATCATAGTCCACATCCAGATAATGATCATTAAAACTATAATTTTGTTCCGGATCAAGCACCTCAAGAAGAGCGGCTGAAGGGTCACCACGAAAATCCATACTCATCTTATCCACTTCATCAAGACAAAATACCGGATTATTTACGCCAACTTTTTTTAGGGACTGAATGATTTTGCCGGGCATTGCTCCTATATAAGTACGCCGGTGTCCGCGAATTTCCGCTTCATCCCTGACTCCTCCGAGTGAAAGACGAATAAATTTTCTTCCTGTAGCTCTTGCAACAGATTTGGCAAGCGAAGTCTTCCCGACACCGGGAGGGCCTACAAAACAAAGTATAGGGCCACGAACCTTTTTGACAAGTGTCTGAACTGCAAGATATTCAAGTATTCGTTCCTTTGGTTTTTCAAGACCGTAATGATCTTTATTTAAAATTTGTTCTGCTTTATCAAGATTATTATGCACTTTGCTGCGATCAAACCAGGGAAGACTTATCATCCATTCAATATAATTTCGAACTACTGTTGCTTCCGCTGACATCGGGGTCATCATCCTGAGCTTTCTGAACTCTTGCCTTGCTTTAGTTGCCGCCTCCTTAGACATTCTCTTCCGTTTGATCTGTTTTTCAAGTTCTTTAAGTGCGTCACCCTGGCCTTCTTTATCTCCCATCTCCTTTTTTATTGCCCGCATCTGCTCATTCAAATAATAACTCTTTTGAGTTTTTTCCACCTGCTTTTTTACACGGGATTTTATCCTCTTATCCATCTTGAAAATATCAGTTTCTATTTTTATCAGGCTCAAAAGCGTAGAAAGCCGCTTGCA
>DAOURZ010000116.1 GCA_030627475.1 Deltaproteobacteria bacterium
ACATTTATAAAAATAATGACTGACGGCATACTTCTTGCCGAAACCGGGAGCGATAAATATCTGAACGAATATGACACAATAATAGTGGATGAAGCGCATGAAAGAAACCTTAATATTGATTTTATTCTCGGCATTTTAAAGACCCTTTTAAAGAAAAGGAAAGATCTTAAAGTAATAATAACATCCGCAACCATTGATACGGAAAAATTTTCAAAGGCATTTGATAACGCTCCTGTTATAGAAGTATCAGGACGTATGTACCCGATTGAGGTGCAATATTTTACTATGGAACAAGAAAAGCCTGAAGGCAGTGATGAAGCAATGCATGTTGAGCTGGCTGTTCTTGCTGTTGATAAATTGCAGAAAAACAGCTCTTATGGCGATATCATTATATTTATGCCCACAGAACAGGATATTCGCGAAACCTGCGAAATTCTGGAAGGAAGAAACTATAAAAGTGCGATCGTTCTTCCGTTGTATGCAAGACTTTCATCTCAGGAGCAGTCAAAAGTCTTTTCACGCCTGCCTGGCAGAAAAATCATTGTTGCAACAAACATTGCCGAAACTTCAATAACAATACCGAATATAAAATATGTGATAGATACGGGGCTTGCACGCATTTCCCGTTATACTCCAGGATCAAGGATCACATCTCTTCCTGTTGTTCCCATATCAAAAAGCAGCGCAGACCAAAGAAAAGGCAGGTGCGGACGAGTTGAAAACGGAATCTGCATAAGATTATTTTCCGAACAGGATTTTTTGTCCCGCAGGCTTTTTACACCTCCGGAAATTTTAAGAGCAAACCTTGCTGAAGTTATTTTGAGAATGATTGCCTTGAATCTTGGCAATATAGAAGATTTTTCCTTTATAGACATGCCCGCCGCAAAAAGCATACGAGATGGATTTGATCTTCTATTAGAACTTGGTGCTATCAAATCTGTAAAAAAAGACCGGAAATCAAAAACAGGGAAATCTAAACAAGGCAATGTTTTTTTTATTACTGAAAAAGGCAGGCTTATGGCCAAAATGCCGGTTGATCCAAGACTTTCCGGAATGCTTATAGAAGCAGATTGTAAGGGGTGCTTAAACGAAGTTATTGTTATCGCTTCCGCCCTGAGTATTCAGGACCCGCGTGAAAGACCTGTTGAAAAAACACAGGAAGCCGATCGGATACACACAGCTTTTAGAGATCCTTCATCTGACTTTATTACTCTTCTTAATATCTGGAACAAATATCATGATGCCTGGGAAAAAGAAAAAAGCACAAACAGAATGAGAAAATTCTGCAAAAAACATTATCTTTCCTTTAAGAGGATAAGGGAATGGCGTGATATCCATGCTCAGATTTCTGCGGAACTGCGGGGGGACGGGAGTCGCGGATCGAGAGTCAACGGACAGGAGTCAACGGACAGGGGGCAGGAATCAGTCAAGGCGCAAGGGGCGGACAAGGCAAATAATTCAGAAAAAGAATTTTATAGCGAACGATATGCAGCAATCCATAAATCCATATTGAGCGGATTTTTATCTAACATTGCCCTAAAAAAGGAAAAAAACATCTTTCAGGCTGCAAAAGGTAAAGAAGTGATGATCTTTCCCGGTTCAGGACTTTTCAACAAAGCAAAAACATGGATAGTTGCCTCTGAATTGGTAGAAACATCCAGACTTTTTGCCAGAACCGTCGCAAATATCGACAGCAGATGGCTTGAGGCCATAGGTAAGGAACAGTGTAAATATACTTATCTAAAGCCGCACTGGGAAAGAAGCAGGGGAGAAGTAACAGCTTATGAACAGGTAAGTTTGTATGGCCTGATAATAGTTCCCGAACGGTCTGTATCCTATGGCAGGATTAATCCTGAAGAGGCTTCGGAAATTTTTATCCGCAGTGCGCTGGTTGAAGGGGATATTAGAAACCCCCTGCCATTCATGGAGCATAATAGAAGACTCGTTGATGAAATCAGCAGCATGGAAAACAGGTTAAGAAAAAGGGATATCCTGATAAGCGATGAAGATATTTTCGCTTTTTATCAAAAAAAACTTGAAGGAATTTATGATATCAGAACCCTGAAAAATAACCTGAAAAAAAAAGGTTCCGACAAATTCCTGAGAATGAAGAAAGATGATCTTCTCCGATATTTTCCTGATGAAAAAGAATTATCTCTTTTCCCTGATAACATTAGTCTGGGAACCCACCGGTTTAAATGCAATTACAGTTTTGAACCTGGAAGCAGGGATGACGGTATAACCATTAAAGTCCCGTCAGCGTTTGCAGCAACTGTTCCTGCAGAATCCGTTGACTGGCTCGTGCCCGGTTTGTACAGGGATAAAATAACCGCTCTTATTAAAGGTCTTCCCAAAGATTACAGAAAACAGATTGTCCCTGTAACAAATACCGTAGATATAATTGCAAATGAAATGCCCGAAGAAAATACATCCCTGATAACGGCTCTTGGTAAATTCATTTATAAACGTTTTGGGGTGGACATCCCTGCTTCAGCATGGTCTGAAGATCTTCTGCCTGATCACCTTAAAATGCGGATAGCTATTACAGGTGCAAAAGGCGAGGTTATATGTTCCGGCAGAGACAAAACCATTCTGAGCCAAAGTATATCCGGCAAAACGGATCAGGATAAAAGTGACGAATTTGAATCCGCAAAAAAAGAACGGGAAATAATAAATATAAAAAAATGGGACTTTGGCGATTTGTCCGATACCATGACCATAACAGGAAAACATGGGACAAAATGGGTTGTATATCCGGGCATTGAAATAGAAAAAAAAGATAATAAACAAAGCTTAAACCTACGTTTGTTTCAAAAAAGAGACAAAGCCATAAGGTCTCATGAAAAGGGCGTTGCCGCACTTTTTACCATGCATTTTTCAAAAGATCTAAAATTTTTAAAAAAGAACCTGATTCTGCCGGAAGAAAAGAAAAACATGTCCAATTATTTCGGCGGGACAAAGATATTTAAACAAAGAATGTATGAAAGTCTTATAAAAAACCTGTTTTGCAGAAACATAAGAACAAAAGCTGCCTTTTATTCACATGCTGAATACATAGAGCCGGACATACTTAAAAAAGGGCATGAAATTTTGGGCAAAATAATACCTGTTCTCGAAGCCTGTCATGAAACAAGATCAGTTATCTTTAATCTGGAAAATGCAAATAAACGAGACAATAAGTTTGTGCGGTTTTCCAATGACCTGAGAAACGAACTGTTCAGGCTTGTTCCCGAAACATTTATGGATTTATACGACAATGAAAGGCTGACGCATATTGCAAGATATGTCAAAGCAATTGGTATCAGGGCGCAAAGAGCATCTGTAAATTTTGAAAAGGATGAGGTAAAAGCAAAAAAACTTGAAGTTTATAACAACGGCCTTAATGAAATGTTAAAAGAGCTTTCTTCCACGGTATCGGAAGAAAAAAAGCAGGCAATTGAGGAATACTTCTGGCTGATCGAAGAATGCAAAGTATCGTTTTTTGCTCAGGAACTAAAAACAGCCTTTCCTGTTTCCGAAAAAAAACTCAATAAAAAATTGAAAGAAATTGAAAGAATGGTTTGAACACCTTGTCAATAAAGCTGTGGAACGTGTACGAATTATGCACTTCACAAAAATATCAAGCGGAAGGGAAAAGAGATATTGAGCTTTAATATCGGTATAGGGAGAAAAAATGAATTATAAAAAACCGAAACGGTACTTTGAAAAATCAGGGGTTGTTGATCCATGTGCATCTTATCATGTTCACCTGAAAAATGTTACAAATATGGACAATCAGGATATTAAAACCATAGTTGATTTAGGGAGGTACTTTTCCATTTTTGCACCCCGTCAAAGCGGAAAGACCACCTTTTTTGAGGACTTTTGTCATGAACTGGAAAAGGATACTTCCTACATGGCCATCCTTCTTAGTTTTCAGACATACAAGAATCTGGATAAGCAAAGGTTTTATCAACTGATTCAAAAAGAGCTTTATCGCCAACTGATGAACAGACTGAATGCTGTAAACTGCCAAAAAGTAGATGCTATAAGGACATGCCTGGATTCCCGAAACCTGACTGATCATATTTCATTTAGTGAATTGTTTGAGGAATTAAACCATATAATTGAATTCAAGAAGATCGTTATTTTTATAGACGAGTTCGACGGCATCCCTGTAAGTGAATTAGAAAATTTTCTGACCACTTTAAGAGAACTGTATCAAAAATATAAAAAGCGCAAAGACAAGGCGCTCTATTCTGTGGGCCTGGTTGGTATACGCAACATCACCAAACTGATTGTAGGCGGTGTTTCCCCTTTTAATATCGCCGACCAGGTAAAATTTCCATCTTTCACTCTAAAGAACGTCAGTGACCTTTATAACCAATATTCGCAGGAAACCAATCAGCCCTTTACTGAAGATGCAGTAAAAAAAGTGTACGAGGAAACCGGCGGCCAGCCATGGCTGGTGAACCGTCTGGGCACTATTCTTACGATTAATATAAAGCCCGAAACCACAGAACCGATTACTACAAAAGATGTGGAAAAAGCGATTGATATTCTTCTTTATGAAGAAAACAGCCATTTTGATAATACCACTGAAAAGGCCAAACAATACAAAGAAACTTTTATAGACATTGTTTTTGATGGGGTGGAATACATTCCGGGTGATGAGAAACAATTCCTTCTTTTGACACACGGTTTGATCAAGACAGAAGGAAAGAAAATCAGGGTTAGCAACCCTATCTATAAAAAAAGGTTCACCAAGACCTTTTTTCGTGAATCCGGGGTAATTGTGGATGTATCTGTTAAGGGCTACTTTAGACCTGACGGACTTCTGAACATGGAAGCAATCCTTTCTGATTTTGAGGAATACATCATCCGGATCGGCGTAAACGCCTTTTACAAGAGCCAAAAACCATATGAAAAAACAGGACAATTCCTGCTTACTGCCTGGCTGTATCAGTTTATAGAGGAAGAAAAAGGCGAACTTCGCTATGAAATGCCAAGCGGACTGGGAAGAATGGATATCCTCTTGATCTATCGGGGACATAAATATATTATTGAAACCAAAATAAATCGCTCACACGGAGATCGTGCCTTAAACAAAGCAATTGATCAACTGTGCGGGAAATACCTTTTAACCGAACGTGCCGATGAAGGATATGTGGTGGTTTTTGATCTTAAGACGATAGTGGGTGAATTATGCACACCGCGAAAACACATAGTGGAAGGAAAAGAAATATTGAGCTTTAATATCGGGATAGGGAGGATTTAGGATTTTTGGCAGTCATCGGCGTCTCCTGGTTTCTCCCCTCTTCTTATCCCACCCTTGTTTTAGCTCTGAAAGAGCGTTATTTACCAGCCCGGGCTGGTATTTTGCCCTTTCAGGGCATTATTTAATATGCGTGTAATCAAAATCCAAACCCTTCAACGCCTAAAAAAATCTTTAATGCA
>DAOURZ010000082.1 GCA_030627475.1 Deltaproteobacteria bacterium
ATCAACATTTTCTTTAAAACCAAGGAACGTGGACGAATTAACTTCCACAAGTAGGCGCACAGATTTGGGTCGAATTTGCCCAAATTTTAAATATAGGCTCAGATCGCAAAAGTTGAAGGAATAGCGAGCTATTTCAATATTTTTGTGATTTGAGGCTGGATTTGAAATTAGGCAAAGGCGGCCTGAAGCTGTGATGCATAGTTGTGGAAGTTATTTCGTCCACGTTCCTAAGGGTTCGGTTTAAGAAGTCCGGCAGCGTTATTACCGCAAATACTTTCTATTTCATCTTTTGAAAGACCGGCTTTTTTGAACTCCCTGAAATATCTATTTGGCTTTAAAAGCGGAAAGTCGCTGCCAAAAAGAATCTTGTTTTTTCCAATAATCTGAATCGCTATTTGATATATTTGGGGGTAATAAAGAAAAGGAGATGCTGCTGTATCAAAATAAACATTTTTCAAGTATTTTCCGATTTCCTTTTTCAGGAGATTGAAAAAAAACATTCCTCCTCCCCAGTGTGCAAGAACAATTTTATTGTTTGAAAACTTTCTGATAAGGCTGTAAATCTGTTTAAACGTATTTGGAGTTTTGCCTGGATAAAGATGACCGACAGGCTCGTTGGTGTGGATCAAAACAGGAAGGTTTTTATCTTCGCAGATTTCCATAAGCGGCTTAAGTTTTTTCTGTGAAGCTTCATCAATTCCTGATTGATAGAATGCAATCTCGCCAACACCTGAAAGACCGGCTTCAAGGCATCTAACAACTTCAGGTACCGCATTTTTGTTAAAAGGATCAATACAGCAGAAGCCTGCTAAACGCTCCGGAAATCTATCTATAGCTTTTAGGATATAATCGTTGTGTTTTTTAGATAAATCCGGATTTTTCCATGGGAATCCAAAAACTACTGATTTATCAATACCTTCAATATCCATTGAAGCCGTTATATCTGTTATGCCGGCGAGTTTTGATTCGGGAGAGCTATACAAAAGCTTAAAAGCAGGCTCATCCGGAAAATATTTTTCCCTGTTTTTTCTTATTTCTTTCGGGAAAATGTGAGTATGGAAATCTATAATCATTTTAAATCTCCCTCAGCCATAAGGAACAAGAAGTTGCTATAATTCAAACTATTGACTCCAACTGTATTAAATAATTATACTTGCAACATTATATTATAATTTATAGTATCACAAACTGAAAGTTCGCACCAAAGGTTCGCTAATTATAAAATCAACAATCTCAATCGGAACTGCTCAGGGAGATTATCATGTTTTTCGATAAACCGGGAAAAAATAATACCGAACATACCCTTAAGCTCGCATTCGAGCGGGGAAAAGAATTAGGTTTAAACGAAGTTGTTTTGGCTTCTACTAAAGGAGATACGGCTTACAGGGCATTAGAAATTTTCAGTGGTTTTAGCATCACCGTTGTAACATATCACTGCGGCTTCAAGGAGCCTTTCAAAAAAATGATGTCGGATGACGTTAAAAATGATCTTAAAGAAAAAGGCGTAGTTGTAATATCGGCTACACATGCTCTTTCCGGTGTTGAGCGGTCTATAGCAAAAAAACATACGGGTAGCTATCCGGCACTGCTTATAGCGGATACTTTAAGGCTTTTCGGACAGGGAACCAAGGTTGCAGTAGAGGTATCAATAATGGCGGCTGATGCCGGCGCTCTTACAGGTAATGATATTATCTCAATAGGCGGGACAGCTATGGGTGCTGATGCTGCGCTGGTTATAAAACCTGCAAACCAATCTGATCTTTTTGATCTGCGTATCAGGGAAATTATATGTAAGCCCAGACAGTTTTAAACAATAAAATGAAACACTTTCCTCGAAAATCATCAATAGATTTTGACCTCCGACAACTGGAAATATTCTGCAAGGTAGTTGAACATAAAAGTTTTTCAAAAGCTGCTGCTTCTGTTTTTCTGGCACAGGCTTCAGTCAGTGAAAGAATATCAAATCTTGAGGAAATGATTGGACTAAAACTTCTTGACCGTCTAAGCAGAGAAGTCGTTCCAACCAGGGCCGGGAAACTTCTGCTTGCGCACGCCCGGCTTCTGCTTGATATGAAAAGAACAGCATGCCTTGCAATGGAAGATTTTATCGGAGTAAAGCAAGGAGAAATTCATATCGGCGGCAGTACAATTCCAGGCGAATATATCCTTCCAAAATACATTGAACAATTCAAAAAAAAATTCCCCGACATATCCGTTATGCTTACAATTGCCGATACATGCAAGATTGAAGAGGATGTTGCCGGGGGTTATCTTGAACTGGGTGTGGTTGGCTCCAAAAACACAAAAAAAAATCTAACTTATTATGAATTATGGGATGATGAACTGGTAGTGGTAGTTCCTGCCGGTCACAGTCTAACAAAGAAACAAAAGATCACGGTTGAGGAACTTTCCAAAGAACCTTTTATCTTAAGGGAAAAAGGTTCGGGAACTTTAAAAATTATGGAAAATTACCTCCAAAAACATGAATCAGCATCCATAGAATCATTAAATATAGTGGCTCGACTTGGCTCTTCCACCGCTGTCAAAGAGGGTATAAAAGCGGGCCTCGGTATATCCATTCTGTCTTCCATGGCGATTGGAACTGAGCTGAAAACAGATGTTCTCAAAGCATTAAAAATAAATGGCCTTGACATGAAGCGGAAATTTTATCTTATGAAAAATGAAAAAAGAACCGCTTCACCTCTGTGCCAGGCTATGTTTGATTTCCTGCTGACAACCTCCACTAAAACCTGAATTCTTTCTATTACAACTCTCCGAATCTATCGGCTTTTTCCAATTTGATAAATAGGTTATCCCCTTTTATTATTTGCTTAATTTAATAGTATAGGAATTTCCATTTTTTAGTGAGTAATACCAAATGGTTGTTGAAAACAAGATGCATATATGTAAAATAAAATGGTATGAAAGCGTCATCCAAAAGATTTTTAATGAGAAAATAAATCCGGCTACTAAAAGAAGTGTAAAACGTCGCCAGTTGTATGTTGATGAGTTCAAAAAATCATACACAGCATCTTTGCCGACAGCTATTGTTTTATTCCGCACTACACCTTCGAAGAAGTTTTTGCCGATAAATGTCAGGTTGAAGACAATGGAGAACAATTCTATGGGAGATGCACCTTTTGTGCGAACCCTTAGTCTTGATTATGTCTGATTTATTGAGCATGCTTCCAACTTTTAACATGGAAAAATAATCACCAAAAACTTGCTGAATTCCCTTATAAGGTCTGGAGGAAGCAGGTCTGGCCGTATACTTAGAATTTGGCCGAGCTTGATGAAGGTTGGGCCAAGTTTTTCAAAAGCCAGGCGTGCTCGTTCGGGGGTAGGGAGGCGCTTTACAGTCCCTTGATCGAATTATCCTGTTAACATAAGAAAATTCCTTGCTGGAATAACGAAACAATTCCCGGGGAATGCTTCAACTTTCCCGGCATTGCGAACAATTTGATAGAACGGAACATTGAGTTTCTCTCCATAAAACCTTCCCGGCTTACTAATATCAACATCGCCCTCCTTTGCCTCAAACAGGCAAACGGGCTTATTGTCTTTCACCAGAACAAAATCGACTTCTCGCTTTTCCCTGTCACGGATATACCGGATTTCAAAATTCCCCAGGCCGGTTTCTGTCATCCTTGCTGCCATACGGATAAGGCTTACGGCCAGGAGGCTTTCGAAAACAACTCCCGGTTCAGACAGCAGTGACCAGTCGAAGAAATAGAGTTTTTTCTCTTTTTTGATTGCCCGTGCTATTTTTTTATGCCAGGGACGCAGAGTAAAAACCAGATAGAGGGCCTGCAATATATTGATCCAGTTCTTTATGGTATCGTATTTTTTTTCTAAGTCTTCACTCAGCGACGGTATGCTAAGCTGAGAACCAACTTTTGTGGGAAGGATTTCCACCAGCGTCTCAAGGCCTTTGATGTCTGCAATCCGTGAAAAATCACGTACGTCTTCTTTTGTCAGCAAGGTCTTGTAATCATTCTGCCACCTCCGATGAAACTTTTCCGTACCCCTGAGAAATGGCTCAGGAAAACCTCCGAATTTCAACAGCAGTTCAAGGGCTTCATCCGCCTCTTCTATTTTAGCTTCTCTCGCATGTCTGGCAAACAGGTTGCCGTCAGCAAAAATGTCGCCGTCGCCGAGAACATGAGAAAAATCACCCGTAGCCTCTGGAAGTCCCAGAGGGAACATCTGGTAGGAGAAGTAACGTCCCACCAGTGAATCTCCGGATTTTTGAAAATACCCGAGTCTGGCGGAGCCTGTAACAAGGAGCTGCATTCTTTCTCGATTTATGTCATAAAAGCCCTTCAGAATATTCCTCCACTCCGTATGTTTGTGGATCTCATCAAACACGAAGGGAACGGGATCGTTCTTGAATTTCTCATCGATGATGTTTCGAAAATAGAGTGGATTTTTTTTGTACTCTGCCACTAATGATGGGTCATCCCAGTTGAAGTAGGTGTCTTCCGATCCGGCAGATCCAAGCCACTTCTGAGCAAAAGTAGTCTTCCCCACCTGTCTGGGACCGGTAAGGAAGATCATCTTTTCCGCTGTCATTTCAGGGTCAAATATATATGTACCAATTAATCGTTCCATGGTGATTATTATCCATATTGCTGGAATATTGTCAAGACCATTTTCCATAATTATGGAATATTGTCTTGACAATATTCCAGAGGAACAGATAATTGTCGAGGACATATAATGCGGAAACCTGGGAGTACCACTTCAAAAGAGGAAACAAATTTTCCCCCTTTCGTAAAGGGGGACCGAGGGGGGATTTCTATATCGCATTGGCAATAATCAAGCCCAGTTGGAAATGTACCATTTTTTTCACGAGCAAATCTATAGTATAACCTTGCTATGTAGTACCTGAACGAAAACCTCAATTTCTTGTAAGTTGGGTTGAGCCTGATTTCCTTTTGTTGGTTTCGAAACTTAACACGACTTACAAATAATAAGCATGCTGGCAAGCATATTTAGAATCTGTGCCAGGCTATTTTTGATTTCCTGAATTCTTCCTATTACAACCCCACAATTTATCGGTTTTTCCAATTTGACAAATCGGTTTTTTCTTGTATAATTTCTATTTTTTATTAACAGCTTCTATGGGAGCAACGGTGCTGGGCACCCCACGGGCTTCAAACCCGCTGGCCCGGTCTGCAAAACCGGGAGGAGGTTCGATTCCCCTTGCTCCCTCCAATAAAAATATGAGTAACAATGTCGATCTCAGCATTTACTGAAAAACATATCACCGTAGGCATTGCCGGACATGTTGATCATGGGAAAACCACACTGGTGCGCTGCCTTACAGGAATTGATACTAACAGGCTTAAAGAGGAAAAAAAGCGCCGATTATCAATAGCATCCGGCATAGCGCAACTGAAAACATCCAGCGGAGTCCGGATTGCTCTGGTTGACGTTCCGGGACATACTGATTTCCTCAAGAATACTATTCGGGGCCTAAGCTGTATTGATATGGCTATTTTAGTAGTTGCAGCAGATGATGGAGTTATGCCTCAGACACGTGAACATCTGAGCATTCTTAATTTTGTCGGAGCTAAAAGCGGATTAATTGTCCTGAGCAAAGCAGACCTGGTAGATAAAGAAACCCTGGAGCTGGCTGAACTTGAAATCAGAAATGAGGTTGAAGGCACTTTTCTTGAAGAAAAACCGATTATGACCTTTTCCGCATATAATCAAAAAGGACTTCAAGATATTAAGTCAAACATTGAAAAAGAGGCAAATAAGATAGCAGGGAAAAATTCTGTCTCCCCTTTCAGGTTGTTTATCGACCAGGTTTGGAGCTTTACAGGATTAGGAACCGTTGTAAGCGGTACGGTTCCCTCCGGCACAATAAGGAAAAATGATCCTCTTGTCCTTTTGCCATCAGGAAAAGAAACCAGAGCACGTTTTTTAGAAGTCCATCACCATAAAGTCTCCCAGGCTTTTGCCGGCCAGAGGTTGGGCATTAACCTTCACAAAGTGCCTCTTAATGAGGTAAAAAGAGGAATGGTTCTGGCAAAGCCGGAAACAGTCAGCTCAAATCATTTTTTCAACGCAGAACTTTCATTACTGCGCAGTTCTCCCAAGTCTATCGAAAACCGTCAAAGGGTAAAACTATATATAGGGACATCTGTTACAAATGCTCTGATAGTAATAATCAATAAGAAAAAAATTAGACCCGGTCAAAGAGGGCTTGTTCAGTTCCGCTTGATAAAGCGTATAGCGGCACTTCCAGGAGATCCTTTTGTAATATGCCCTCTTAACATTAACAATGTAATCGGGGGCGGTAAAATTCTGGAAATCGCCACTGAAAAATTCAGGGCAGTAAAAGCAGAAAAAACTATTCCATATCTTATTGCTCTCCAACAGTCTGATCTAAAAACTGTAATTGACCTTTTTTTTAAAAGAAACCTCATTCGTCCTGTCAATAAAAATGAAATTTCTCAAAACACCGGTTTTCCTATTGAAGAAATTAAAAAAGCAATAAAATCAAAGCTTGAGAATGGAGATCTTTATTACTTTGAAGACCGGGGATTTTTCGGAAAA
>DAOURZ010000131.1 GCA_030627475.1 Deltaproteobacteria bacterium
AGGAAAGCGCGACTGGTTTCTTGCCACGGTTGATCTTGTTCGCAGCCGTTATCATGTGACCACGGAGTTCGCCACGCTTGGCAGGGCATATTTTTCCGATGATTACCAAATAGAAAAAAAGACGCTGAAAAAAAACATACTTAAACATGAAGGCCTTAAGGAATGGTTTCCGATTCTGGCGGATAGGCTTGAGTCCGTGAATAAATTTTCGATTGAGGAGGCCGAAAAGGTGATTCGCGACATGGCTGAAGAGCTGGAAATCAAAGCCGGAGTTTTAATTAATGGTATGCGCGCTGCAGTGACAGGGCAGGCGGTAGGTCCCGGTTTGTTTGATATCCTTGTCACAATTGGACAGAAACGAGTTGTAGAACGCCTGCGCAATGCAGCGTTGCTATTTGATTAACGTAGGGGCAACCCCCTGTGGTTGCCCAATATGTATTTGCCCAATTGGTGATTGCATATTGTCAGGCCAGGCACAGGGACCTGCTCCCTACGGAATATTGCAGGATAACCGAATAAATTTTTAAAGGAGAAGTATAATAATATGGGCTGGTTTGGAAAAGTCGTCGGAGGTACTATAGGATTTGCAATAGGCGGCCCTTTGGGTGCTGTCGCGGGAGCTGCCTTTGGACATAGTTTTGATTCAGGCAGTAAACAACACTATGTTAATGCACGACTCTCATCAGGTGAAGAGTCTCAGTTTACCTTTTTTGTAGCTGCATTTTCAATGCTTGCAAAACTTGCTAAAGTGGATGGCCGCATATCCGGAGAAGAAATTAAGTCAATAGAAAATTTTATGGTTAATGACTTAAACCTTAATCTTGAAAACAGAAGACTTGCTATGAACATTTTTCATGCAGCTATTGATTCCCGGGAGACTTTTCATGATTTTGCGAGGCAGTTCTACATGCAGTTCAGTAGACAGCCTCAGCTTCTTGAACTTATGATGGATATGCTTTTTAGAGTATCAGTTGCTGATGGTGTTCTCAGCCAGAGTGAAGAACAACTTATTAAATCTGCTGCAAGAGTATTCAACTTTAATGATGCGGAATACAGTAAATTCAAGGCCAGATATATCAAGGACTTTGAAAAATATTATGCAATTCTTGGATCCAGCAAAAATGATTCAAATGATCAGATAAAAAAACAATACAGAAAACTGATATTGGAATACCACCCTGACAAGATTGCATCAAAGGGTCTTCCTGATGAGTTTATAAAATTTGCTAATGATAAATTCAGGGAGATTCACGAAGCGTATGAAGTTATAAAAAAAGAAAAGGGGATTAAATAGTTCCAAATAAAGAATTATCGTTATCTATTTTTTCAATTTTTACAGCAATTATTTTTTTTTTCAAATCATCATTTCCGCTCAAAAATATCGGTAAATAATTTGAACTTATACCTTTTAAAAAGCCTGTTTTTTTGTTCCTTTTTCCCTCTATAAGGATTTCAACTCTTTTCCCGATATTTTTTTTATAAAATTCCTTTTTTTTGATATTTCCCAGATCACGCATTGCTTTACATCTTTCTTTAATAATCTTTGACGGTACTTTATCAGGGAAGCTGTCTGCTGGTGTTCCTTTGCGGGAAGAAAAAGGAAAGACATGGAGATAGGTTGCCGGCAGTTCTTTAATTAAATTATATGTATTTTCAAAGGCCTTCTCAGTTTCGCCCGGAAATCCTATAATAGTATCAACTCCTATAGCAGCATCAGGTATTAATTCATGAATTTTATATAATAACTTTCTGAACATTGATCTTGTATATGGCCGCCGCATTTTTTTTAATATTAAGTCATCTCCGCTTTGCAAGGGAACATGGAAATGACGGCAGAATATATCTGATTCAGCGACTGTCTTTATAATCTCTTCAGTTAATTCCGGAGGTTCTATTGAGCTTAGCCTGACGCGTTCAATAGCCCTTGATTCATTTATATGTTTTATCAGTGCTGTTAAATTTGTTTGTGGCGAAAGGTCGAGTCCATAGTGGCCAAGGTGTATGCCGGAAAGCACAACTTCCCGGTATCCGGATTTTTTAATCCGGATGATATTATCCAATATGTTTTCTATAGGCATACTGCGGCTGCGACCTCTGGCGTAAGGAACAATGCAATAGGTGCAAAAAGCATTGCAGCCGTCCTGTATCTTTAAAAAAGGTCTTGTTCTTTTCCCAAGTGCAACAGGTAGTTGCCGGAAAATTTTTTCATTAATTATGTCGTTGTAAATGATTACAGGAAATACAATTTTTTTTTCTTCTGATGTAGTTATTTCCGGTGATGTAATTATTTCCGGAATTTTATGTTTGCCGGCATGTCCGATTATGTAGTGTACTCCCTTGATTTTTTTAATATCATCCGGCTCAGTTTGTGCGTTGCAACCTGTAACAATTATACATGCATTCGGGTTTGAGCGTATTGCATGTCTTACTGCCTGCCGTGACTGCATGGCTGCTTTGTGGGTAACGGCACATGTGTTTATTATGCAAAAATCTGTATCTTCGCTTAAGGGAACACAAGTCCATCCCGACTCTTTTAATATCTGACTTATGGATTCTGACTCGTAATGATTTACTTTACATCCTAATGTTTTGATGGAATAATTTTGCATGATCTAATGACCTAAGTATAAATTCAGCTTTCAATCCAGCCGCCGCCGATAACTTCGTCTTTTATATAAAATACAGCGCTCTGTCCGGGAGTTATAGATAGTTGAGGTTCTTTAAATTTTACAATTGCCGTTGAGTTTCCGATTGGTAAAAGAATGGACTCAATTGCTTTATGACGGTATCTTACACGTACATAAACTTTTATCGGCGAACACGGTTCTTGATTTATCCAGTTTATTTTTATAACTTTACACTTTTCAAATAGCAAATCCTGTTTAGAACCGACTATCAAAAGGTTTTGCTTTGTATCAATACTTACAACATAATAGGGCTCGGAAGCAGGACAGTTTATGCCTCTTCTTTGACCAATAGTATAAAGATGCAGGCCTCTGTGTTTTCCAAGAAGGTTGCCATTAACATCTTTTATTAAACCTGGATTTGGCTTAACGCCTTGTTGTTCAAGAAAATATCCATAATTATTTTCTTGAATAAAGCATATATCCTGACTCTCTTTATTTGTAATTGGTTTAAGCCCTTTTTCATTACTGATTTTCAGAACTTCCGGTTTCGTCAAATTCCCAAGAGGAAAGCAGGCTCTGGCAAGTTGTTTTTGCTCTAATAAAGCAAGAAAATAAGATTGATCTTTTTGCGGATCAATACCTTTAAGAAGGTGATACCTGTTTTTTCTGTCTTTTATCACTCTGGCATAATGTCCGGTTGCAATATGAGTAGCTCCCATTTTGCAGGCGAAATTCAGAACCGTCCCAAATTTAATTGAGGCATTGCATACCATGCATGGGTTGGGAGTTTTGCCGGTTTTATAGGTTTGTATGAAATTATCGACAACATTTTTTTTAAATTCAGTACTGCAGTCTATAATTTCGATGCATATACCAAGTTGTTCTGCGAGGTTAGAAACATTCCGGTGAATGTAATCTTCTGTGTTTGAGAGAGTTGTTGCGTATGAATTTGTTTCCGGGCTTGCAGGGGTTTTAATATCCGGGTGAGTGAGAGCGACTTCATATCCTGTTATAAAATGGACACCAATGAGGTTGTGTCCCTGTCTTTTTAATAAATACGCTGCTATCAGAGAATCTACGCCTCCGCTTATTGCTATGGCTGTTAATTGTGTCATTCAAAAAAAATGTCTTTTGTAGGGCGAACTTCCATAGCTCTCGGTGGGCAGGCTGGTACGCAAAGTTCACATACGCTGCATTTTTTTTGATCAAAAACAATATTCATTTTTGGCCGTTGAATGGATAGGGCACCAGTTGGACAAACAGCAGTACATGCTCCGCAGTGGGTACATTTTTTATTATTATGCTTTACTTCCTGAGATGCATTTTGAACATGCACTCCTTCAGCCTTGAGATATTGTACACCGTCTCTGAAGTTTTTTCTGGTTCCGGATAATTCAAGAACCATAATTCCTTCTTTCCTGGGAAGTACGGTGGCATTAAGGATATTAAAAGTAAGATTATAATTTTTAACGAGGTAACAGACTATAGGCTTTTGAACCATAGTTTTTGGAAAGCGAAGGATAAGTATTTTTGAGTACACAACAGGTCTCCGAAAAATTGTTACGTTTATTTTTAGAATTATTGTAATTGCTATTAGATAACATGTCAATATGTTCATAGAGACATTTTTTGAAACTGGAGAAAAGTAATTATAAAAAAAAGGGATGCTGCAATGCAGCATCCCTTTTTTGACTGTTATTATACAATATCTAAATTGAGCGTTCTTCAGGTATTATCGCTATTTTTTCAAAAATGATATGCAATACCTAAAGCGATGGTGGTATATCTCACGTGATCTACGCACCCTAAGCCGGCTGTGTAAGCCCCTTCCAGTTGCAACGAAATATCTTCGTTTGCATAATAATCAATGCCGAGTCCTGCGCGAAAACTTGCTCCCCAGTCGCTGGTCTTTGAGGTGGCGCCATTAAAAGTAATATCCTCATAGGCATTCATAACTCCCACTCCAACAACAGCATAGGGGATAACCGTTTCATGATCAGGGCAGGTAAATTTACCGTTTAAGGTAAAATTCATTACATCAAGTTTATCTGTATCGGCACCTGTTTTTGCCTCAAAATTATCAAGATAGTCAAACAGAGCTTCAGAAGTAAAATACTTGTTTACAATATAACCGCCCATTACCCGGACACCCCGGGAATTGTCAAAATCTACCTCTATAGGGCCGATGAATTTGTCCTGTGTCTGCTGTTCATCCAGATTTTCAATGGCATAAAGTCCGCTGATTCCTATATAATAATTTTTATCCGCTGCATCAGCTATATTGATTGTGAAAAAAGCGCACGCAAAAAGCATCACAAATATAGTTATTTTTTGTATCATGGCTTATTTCTCCTTGTTTTTCATAAAGTTTAAAAGATAGAGTCATCAAAGACTTCCCGCAG
>DAOURZ010000115.1 GCA_030627475.1 Deltaproteobacteria bacterium
AAAAAAGATGATGTGGAATTAATGAAACTTGGTTTTGAATGGGTACAATATTTTCTCTGGGGTATTAAAACTAAATCCATAAGAAAAAGATTATAAAACTCCTTTTGGCATTGGTTTAATTTTTTCTCCACCAAGGGTATAGCCTCCATCAATCTTAATTACACTTCCAGTCATAAACGGCGCATCCTTAACAACAAATAATACGGCATTCACTATATCTTCAATAGTCCCTGTTCGTCCAAGAAGTGTGTGATCAATCAGCAATTCCTGCTGTTTCCGGTCTAACAGCTCCCATCCTCTTGTTTTTTCACCATGTCTTGTTTCAACAATTCCCAGCATTATTTCATTTACACGGACATGGGGTGCTCCAATACGTGCCCATGTTTCTGTGAGGAGAGATATCCCCCGGTTTGCCGTTGCATAAGCATCATTAAAAATAAGGCTTGCAGGTCCTGATCTGCCGGTTATGCCGGCAATAGAGGAAAGGTTTATTACCACGCCATTTTCTGATGCTTTGAGATATGGGAGAGCTGAATCAAAAACCCACCATTTGGCACGAAGAGTTGTAGCCATTTCAAGATCCCACTGCTCCTGGACATACTTTCCATGTACTACAGGCCAGCCGCCACGTTCTATGTTATTTACAAGAATATCAAGGCGGCCGAAGCGATCAATAACCTTTTTTACCAGACCCTGGATTTTTTCAGTCTCAAGCAAGTTTGTCTTTATTATAAGGTGTTCAACATCTGTTCTATCGAAATCATGTTTTAATTCATCAATATTTTCTTCCCAGTCAAAATAATTTAAGGCAACTTTAACTCCCTTGTTCGCAAGGGCAAGCCCTATGCCTTTACCTATACCTTTGATAGCTCCAAGAACCAGCGCTACTTTATTTTTAATTTCCATAATAAAAAGCCTGTGTTTAATCTGTTTATCTTCTGCCAAAAATTTTAATTTTTGTACTTTTAATGCCCAGTTTTAAAAGTTTAACATCGTCATTTTTTACATTATCTAATGTTTCCGAATCAAGATCAAGGTCATCCAGTATACCTTTATCAAATATATGAGACCTGAACGTATCAAGATCATAACATGCCATATGAAAAAATTGTTCTGTTTTAATAGATAATTGACCTGGCATAAACCGGTTTTTAAGACTGATGATTTCCATCAACAAGTCATTCATCTGGTTATAGATTTCAATGCCTTGTTCTTTTATCCAATTCTGGATTGTATGGGTTTGCTTTTGCTTGAATCCCTGGCAGTGCGGCTCTTTAATCAACAGGTATTGTTCAGTATTTCGGCCTGTTTCTTTGGAACGTGTTAAAACACGAACAAGAGGATAAGTGCGGCATGATGATGGTCTGTCCTTGTACACAATGCAACCGGAATTGGAAACAAACGGGCATTTTAATTCAGAGGTGTAATCGGGTTTAAGTGTAATAACTGGAAGACCTGATTCAGGGCCAGTGTGTTGAGTGGTATATTTCTTCAGGAAAAGATCGGAAGGTATGCCAAGGTTGTTTTTAAGGCGTAATATGTCGTAAGGGGTTAAAAACTGATTAAGGTCTCTGCAGCATTCATTAAAACACTGTACGCTTTCTGAACATTTAAATATAAAATTATCGTTCGATGATAGTGGTACAAAGTTCTCACTCATAAATTTATTCCTCTGTTATGTTTTCTGGTAACCGTTGATTGATTATGTTTTTTGAAAGAGGTAGCATTTTTCATTATCATGTCAACAAAAAAGTAAGGTTTTCATTCTTCCACGTTCCTTAAGCACTTATGTTGAAATATATTTTGATATTTGTTCAGCCAAAAGTCCTTGACATTCAAAAATATGAATGATATTAAATAAAAGTATTTATATACAAGCTATCTTATTGATATTTATCAATATCAAGCGCACTGGGTTTTAATTATGTTCATACTATTGGTTTTAATGTATGAATATTGATTTTTTTCCTAAAATAAAGATATTTAGAGTGGCGAAAAAAATAATCTGTCAAGCCACTATTCACGAAGGGGGGTGCAAAAGGGCTTAAAATTTATAATAGTTAAGAAAAATAATGGCTGTTGAGCAACTAAAATACTTACAAAGCAAAATTAGGAGGTATATTAATGCCAAGTTATGTAATTACGGAAAAATGTGACGGCTGTAAGGGCGGAGATAAAACTGCCTGTATGTACATTTGTCCTAACGACCTTATGGTCCTGGATCCCAACGCAATGAAGGCGTATAACCAGGAGCCGAATCAGTGCTGGGAATGTTTTTCTTGTGTAAAGATTTGTCCTACACAGGCGATCGAAGTAAGAGGTTACTCTGACTTTGTTCCTCTTGGAAGCAGTGTTATGCCTATGCTCGGTACAGAGGATGTTATGTGGACATGCAAGTTCAGAAATGGTCTTATTAAACGTTTTAAATTCCCAATTCGGACAACTGCTGAAGGAGCTGCCAACGCTTATACTGATCTTAAGGGTAAAGACCTTGACAGCGAATTGCTTTCTACAGAAGAGGCAGATGGTCACACACTCAAAATACCTAATGCTTAAACAGGCTGAAGTTTATCAATATCTGTAAAGGCAAAGAATTTAAAAATTATTTTTTAAGGAGGATAAAATATGGCATTGCCAAATAAACCTTTGGGTGAAATTAAGGCCGTAAGGGATCCGGAAGTTGTTGAGAAAGAAGTTGATATTCTGATCGTAGGTGGTGGTATGTCCGCCTGTGGTACCGCTTTCGAGATTAAAAAATGGACAGATGCGTCGGTTCTTCTTTGCGATAAAGCATCGTTGGAACGTAGTGGCGCTGTTGCTCAGGGCCTTTCAGCTATTAATACATATATAGGTGATAATAAAATAGAAGATTATGTCCGTATGGTTCGTAATGACCTTATGGGTATTGTACGCGAAGATCTTATTTTTGACCTCGGCTGTCACGTTGATGATTCAGTCAATCTGTTTGAGGAATGGGGCCTTCCGATGTGGAAGAAAACGGAAGATGGAAAGAATCTTGACGGTAAAGCAGGCCTGAAGCTGGGAACATTGAAATCCGGTGCTACACCGGTTCGTACCGGTAAATGGCAGATCATGATCAACGGCGAGTCTTACAAGAGAATCGTTGCTGAAGCTGCCAAGCTGGCTCTTGGGGAAGAAAATATTCTTGAGCGTGTTTTTATAGTTGAGCTTCTTCTTGATGCTAATGAAGAAAATCGTATTGCAGGTGCTGTCGGTTTTTCCGTACGTGAAAACAAAGTGTACATCATCAAGTGCAAAACCATGATGGTGGCATGCGGTGGCGCGGTTAATATTTATCAGCCACGTTCCATTGGTGAAGGTATGGGCCGTGCATGGTATCCTGTATGGAATGCAGGTTCTACATACACCATGTGTATGAAGGTTGGTGCCGAGCTTACCATGATGGAAAACCGTTTCACCCCGGCACGTTTTAAAGATGGTTATGGACCTGTTGGCGCATGGTTCCTCCTGTTCAAGGCCAAAGCTCTTAATGGTCTCGGAGAAGCCTTTGCAACAAGTGATGCCGCCAAAGCAGAGCTTGAAAAATATGCTCCGTATGGAACTGCTGCCATTACACCTACCTGTTTGCGTAACCACCTGATGCTGTTTGAAATGAAAGCAGGCCGCGGCCCGATCCTTATGGATACAGTTACTGCGCTGGCTGCACTCGGCGAAACCATGAGCAAGAAAGAGCTCAAGCATCTTGAATCAGAAGCATGGGAAGACTTTCTTGATATGACATGCGGGCAGGCTAACCTGTGGTGTGCTCAGAACTGTGAGCCTGAAAAGAAGAATTCCGAGCTTATGCCTACCGAGCCTTATCTGCTTGGTTCACATTCAGGCTGTTGCGGTATCTGGGTATCAGGACCTGATCTTGACTGGGTACCCGATTCATACAAGTGGGATTATAAAGGTAAAGTATATAATCGTATGACCACGGTTAATGGTCTGTTTACAGCCGGTGATGGTATCGGTGCTTCAGGTCATAAATTCTCATCCGGTGCACATGCGGAAGGTCGTCAAACTGCTAAAGGCATGGCAAGATTTGTCCGTGATAATGCAGATTTTACTCCTACCTTTGCTCAGTCAAAAGAGGAACTGGTAGATCTTATTTACAGACCGGTCAGAACTTATCTGGATAACTGCGAATTAACAACAGATGAAACAATTAATCCCAACTATGTCAAGCCTTCAGGCATGGCACTTCGTCTGATGAAAGCTACCAACGAGTATGGCGGTGGAACTTCTACATATTATCAGCTCAGCAGCAAATCGCTTGAAATCGTAATGGATCTTCTTCAGACGATGCGAGAAGACAGCGAAAAGCTGGCTGCCGGTGATGTCCATGAACTGATGAGATGCTGGGAAATTGAGCATCGTATCTGGACTGTTGAGGCACATTTGCGTCATATCCAGTTCCGTAAAGAGACCCGTTATCCTGGATTCTACTATCAGGCTGATTATCCTGGACAGGATGATGAGAACTGGTTCTGCTTTGTTAACTCAAAGTATGATGTAAAAGCCAAAACCTGGGAAATGATCAAGAAAGATTATATCAAGATTATTCCTGACGCATAGTAAAACGGCTATGTTAATATAGTCTATGATAAACCGCCTCCAGGCATCTTGCGATGCCTGGAGGTTTTTATTAATTTATATATGATTTAATTATTTTTTCAGGTAAGTCTGTTCCCTTTTTTTTTCGATATGTTCAATTGGTTTGATTGGTTTAATTGAAACAGTTTATTATTCAATCAGACCAATCAAACTAATTGAGCTAATTGAGCTAATGCAGATGACTATCAGTTTTAACCGAATAAAAAATTAAAAGCATGGAGGGATAGCATGACAGAAGAGAAAACAGCTCCTGCTAGCGGAAGTATTCTGGTTGTTGGGGGAGGGATAAGCGGTTTAACAACTGCTCTTGAAGCCGCCGAAGTTGGATATGAGGTATTTATAATTGAAAAAAATCCTTCTTTGGGTGGAAGAGTTGCACAGTTAAACCAGTATTTCCCAAAGCTTTGTCCTCCCACCTGTGGTCTTGAAATTAACTTCAGGAGGATAAAGGACAATCCAGGAATAAAAGTCTTTACACTGGCGGAAGTAGAAAAGGTTGACGGAACATCAGGCAACTATGATGTTTCAATAAAATTGAATCCAAGGTATGTTAATGAAAATTGTGTAGCTTGTGATGACTGTATTGAACCCTGTCCTGTTGACAGGAATAACGAGTTTAACTTTAATCTGGATAAAACAAAAGCCATCTATAGACCTAATGAGATGTCTTTTCCAATGCGTTATGCGATAGATTCGTCTGTATGCAAGGGATCGGAATGCGGTAAATGTATTGAAGCATGCAAATACAATGCGATTGACCTTAACATGGGAGCAAAGACAATGAACCTGAAAGTCGGGGCCATAGT
>DAOURZ010000173.1 GCA_030627475.1 Deltaproteobacteria bacterium
GCTTGAAGCTGTGATGCATAGTTGCAGAAGTTATTTTGTCCACGTTCCTTAAGGAAAATGTATGAATGAATTGTTTGTAAGAACTTGTGTATCAACTGACGGTGATTTTGTTTATGGCATTCACAAGCCCGATTATACTGTAATCAATCTGAGGGAAAAAAATCATATAGCAACGCTTGGACATATTAATGGCAAAACCGCTGTTGAAAACAAAATTAACTTTCCTTCCAATGATGTAACAATTGATAATGCAGACTGGGTATTCGAAATATCCAATCCGTTTCCTTTTATGGGCGCAACTTTTATATTAAAGTCAAGTGCCGACAAAAGAATAGAAAATGCAAATCCTTTTGATATTATTAACAAATGTAAATCTTCAAAATTAAAAGACGGTATAAATGAATTCGAAGACAATGACCCGCTGACTATATCTTTGGGCAGAACATCCACAGACGCAGATTTGCTTGTTGAGTTAGCCCAAAAGTCATGTTTGTTTGAATTTGATCTACACACAGGAAAGCCTGCCGGTATTCAATATAAAAAAACAGAAAATGGGGAAATTCGACCGGCAATTAAAAACCATCATTTGTTTGAAATCGTATCCAACAATCCTTTTTTGCCTGATATTTATAAGCAGGCAATGGTACTTATTCCAGGCATCCAGGGCCCCAATAAAATTGTTGGAGAATATAAAAAGTCTGACGGCACTCATATCTGGGAATATCTGAGAGAAAACAGTTATATTCCATGGGGACATTATGCAGCAAACATGGCACATGATTCCATCAGGTATAAAATAGAAGCGCTTAAAAAAGAAGATTTGATCGGTCTCAGGCATTTATACTACCAGAGGGTTTACACACAGGTCGCCAGGAGTTTGGGCATTTCCGTTCCCGCAAAAAAACGTACTTTAACAGAAAAAGAGTTAGAATCTTTGCGAATGCATCTTCTTGAAACCATAAAACATCGTGAAGAAGGCAAAGAAGATAAAAGCAATTTGCCTTTTAACGCATCAATGTGGGGATGGAATTTCGGATTTGATCTATCTCCTTCAGGATATCGTCTCAATGCATCTCACCAGCAAATACATCAGCAATTTGCCATAGTGCCCAAATATACTCAGGGGTTTATCAATGGAAAAAATGATGAAAGCCATACTTTATTTCCAACCTATACTCAAGGAGATGAAGTAGCTCGTTTCTGCCACCGATTTAGAAAAAGCACAGGCAAAAACTTCTTTAAAACATACATTAATACCATAAAAAATAACAGGAGAATGGATGGTAGAGAAGATAAGCCAAAAAGCCTTGTTTTTTATCAGGACGAAAACATCATGGCTTTTGTGCCCAAAGCCCAACGCTCTCAAGGAGAAGTGCAGATTATGGCCACAGCAAAGTGCGGCAATATTCTTGAGGCGAATTTTGCAGTAAGAAGGTCTCTTGATATGGCTATTTTGACAACTGTAAGGATGCTGGAGAAATTGGGTGTGGAAATGATGATTTGTTACGAAACATCAAAAAGATTTGATAATCCGGATAATGACCAGCGGCTTATATACACTTTTATTCCCCGTCATCCTAAATCACCGGGCACTTACAGCCAGTGGCTATCTCGATGGATTATCGGGCATTATCCCGAAGACTTCGCCTCTGCCTGCAATAAGGCCGTTAATCAGGCATGTTAATGTTTTTTAAAAAGATAAGGCCGGCTGTTCCCAAATGTTTGCTTATTACTCTTGCCGGTCTGATGTGGAGCACAGTGGGTGTAATGCTTTGCAGTATGGCTTATTATTGGCTTAAAAAAGTTGCCTGGCTTACTGCTTTCCCGCTTGGGCTATCTGGAATTATTTTGTCGTTGGCAGCATATCTTTTTGGATTTTCCGGAATTGCTTTAAAAAATATTAACCGTATCTGCCTGCTCCCTGAAAAAGGATGTATTTTTGCATTTCAGGCCTGGAAAAGTTATCTTATTATTGTCTTTATGATTGCACTTGGAATCATTTTGCGGCATTCTCCTATTCCCAAACACTATCTGGCAATTGTTTATACCGCCATAGGCGGAGCGCTCCTGCTGTCAAGTTTACACTATTATCAAAGGCTGTGGCAGTTAATTTTCAAAAAACCATGACTGCCCTCAAAAGAAATCTAATTAATGTGCAATTTTAATACTAATGATAACCAGGTGCCGGGTGGAATTTATCTTTGTCAGGTAAATAAAAAAATTTCCTGTGGAGCATGTTGCGGTTTATATAATGTTACCGATCCATCGTACGAGTCTATAGTGGAAATGCTTACATGGCGCACTGATTCTTTCTTACACGTTAAGCAAGATATGGACGATATACTTGCCTTTAAGGAAGAAGTCGAAAATAAAGAACCGCAGGAGAGGCCATTTCCCGAATTTCATCATTGTCCGTATATTGGTCTGGTGGGAAAAGAACATTCACGCGTGGGTTGCCTGTTACATCCGCTGTTGAACGAAAACAAAGGCATAGATTTCAGGGGTCTGAGCTTTTACGGAGGCATGGCATGCAGGGTTTACTTCTGTCCAACATACCACCATCTTCCGGCAGCTTTCAAAGAAATAGTCCGTGAAACGACAAATAACTGGTACGCGTACGGGCTTGTAATTACTGAAACAAAATTATTAAACACGGTTTTTGAAGAAGTGGAAAAGCGTCTTGACCGGCCATTAACAAAAAACGACATATTAAAAAATAAAAATGCTCTTGAGGCCGTTAGAAAGCTTTTAGATTTAAAGATTAATTGGCCTTTCAAGCGACGGTCTTCTCCTGGACCCGCAAATTATTTTTTTGAAGACCGGCTTTATCCCAGACCTCCTGTAAATTATAAAACAATCGGACAGTTTGTATCCAGGCATGACACCATGTTACAAGAGTTAGAGTCCCACTTTAATTCAGCAAATGAATTACATGCGGCTGAAGATCTAATTGATAACTTGCTGGAATCAATAATAAAAGAATAAGGCATAGCCCATTACCTCAGGCTACCAACGTAAGGCGGAACGAGTTTCGCCTTACGTTGGTAGCCTGTTCCTAATCCGGTATGAGTGTTTTTAACACATCCTTTTTCCCCACGATTCCTGCCAGCCCTTTTTTATCCACCACTGGAAGTGTGTGGAAATTCTTGCCTACCATCAGTGCGGCTACTTCTTCAATACTCGTTTCCAACTGAACGGTGACAGGATTTGGAGTCATGGCGTGGGCAACGGTGGTAGCCGCTATCTTTTGTGCCTCCCTTTCGAGCTGCTTTATAGAAGTCAAGGGAATAAACCCATCCAGAATAGTAAAAAAGGAGGGGATTGGAAGTTTTTTCTGCTGCGCAATCAGGTCACTCTGGCAAAGGATCCCCACCAAACTTCCCATTTCATCCACAACAGGAACGCCATTGATACCTTTTTCCAAAAGAAGCTTTGTGGCATGAGAGATCTCTGTCTCGGGCAACACAGTAATCGGATTTTCTGTCATGATATCTTTTACTTTAAGCATTGGTAATCACCTTGCTATTACCTAAGTTGAGTGTTTTTTAAGTTCCCATTGTCCATGATGCCAGGTATTTTTCCTGTTCAGCAGTCAGCTTATCAATAGCCACTCCCATGTCTCCAAGTTTTTCTTTTGCAATTTCCATATCTATTTCTTCAGGTACCGGATAAACATCATTTTCAAAAGACTTTTTACTTTTTACCATATATTCCATGCTTAATGCCTGGTTGGCAAAGCTCATATCCATAACACTTGAGGGATGCCCTTCGGCAGCCGCAAGATTTATCAGCCTGCCTTCGCCAAGAATATTTATAATCCTGCCATCTTCAAGAGTATATTCATCCACAAAGGGCCTAATTCTTTTTACAGCTTTTGTAATGCTCTTTAATCCTTCGAGATCAAGCTCAACATTAAAATGGCCGGAATTTGAAACAATAGCGCCATTTTTCATAATCTTGAAGTGGCTTTTTCTTATAACATTGATATTGCCGGTGACAGTACAGAAAATATCGCCGATTTTTGCTGCCTTACTGATCGGCATAACGCTAAAGCCATCCATTATAGCTTCAAGAGCGGCAGTGGGATCAACTTCGGTTACAATAACATTTGCACCCATCCCTTTTGCCCGCATTGCAAGACCCTTCCCACACCATCCATAGCCGCAAACAACAAAATGTGTCCCTGCAATCAAGCGGTTTGTTGCGCGTATGATTCCATCCAGAGTACTCTGGCC
>DAOURZ010000482.1 GCA_030627475.1 Deltaproteobacteria bacterium
ATGCGGCCTGCCGAGTTAGCAAACGATACTGCGTCAACTATAGATGCTATTTCCCATGCCATAAAGTGGTTAAAAGAATATGAAAATTATCAATCTGAATATATCCTGGTGCTGCAACCAACATCGCCATTGCGGATTGCAGAAGATATTGAAGGCGCTATACAAATGTTAAAGGATAAAAACGCTCGGTCTGTTGTCTCGGTCTGTAAAACTGATCATCATCCATGGTGGTCAAACACACTGCCGGAGAATGGCAACATGAAAGTCTTTTTAAGGTCGGAGATACTAAATAAACGCAGGCAGGACTTGCCGGTTTTTTACAGGCTAAATGGCGCCATATATCTGGCAGATATGGATTACCTGCATGAATACGATGGCTTTTTCGGCCCAGACACTTTTGCCTACAAAATGCCAAAAAATCAATCAGTTGATATTGACTCTGATTTGGATTTTAAGCTTGCAGCATTATTAGTGAAGAAAGAAAAATAATGGATGTGGGTCGCGCCATCTGAACATGGAGCAGAAAATTAATACCAAAAAAAATATACTTTTTCTTCCAACTAATGAACCGTCCTTTAATGAGCTCTTCAGGATTGAGGAATATTTGAAAAAAGATGGCAGGACAATTCCCAATGTATTGATTCCAAACGATACTATACGGTCAAAAAAAACCGTGCTTGCCAATAATGGTATTAATTATATTGATCTTTCGGCAAATAGAAACAACGGAGACGTGTTGCAAAATAGAGGTTTTGTTTCAACACTCAAAAATATTATAAAAAGCAATCAATTCCTTTATAATTTTGCGGTGGATGTAAAAACAAATATTGACACTTCTAAATATTTTCTTAAAAGAAGAGAAAAACAGCTATCTGAGTTATTACACAAACGTCTAATTGCCATAAAAAAGATACTTTTTGAAACAAATCCAGACACAGTAGTTGTAACCGGCGATCGTCATCAGGTTGATGGATGGGAACCGGCTCTCTTAAGGGCATGCAGAGAGTTGAATATTCCCACTGTCATCTCTCCTGTATCATTTACTGCAAATATTGAAGGTTTACCTATTACGAGAAGAAACAGAAAAATTTTTCGCGCTGACAAGTTTCCAAAAATCAAAGCCAAATATCCCAAACAATACATATACGATAACGTGAGCCAATCTAATATTTTCTTTTACCCACCTTATTTAACCGAAGCCCTATCAAAAAACGATATGCTGCCTGAATATCCATGGGTTATGGGTGGCGGGCACTCCACATTTATTCTGGCCGACGGGGAGGAAACAAAAGAACGCTATATCAGACTGGGGTGCAAACAGGAGAAGATCATTGTCACCGGACATCCAATCCATGATAATCTATATAGGTTATATAAAAACAGGTACAAGCTCAGAAATAGTTTAAATCAGGAATATGCCTTTGATCCGGGCAAAAAACTTATTATACTTGCTTTGCCCCAGTTGGCAGAACATGGCATTATGGATTGGAAATCCCATTGGGATGAAATTCG
>DAOURZ010000168.1 GCA_030627475.1 Deltaproteobacteria bacterium
ACCCAATGTATTCCTGCGGTTAAAATTTGCGCTTTCCTTGAACTTGAAAAAATTTTCTAGTTTTCGTTCGGGCACTACATAGATTTAACGAGTTTCAATTCGGTATTGTCTGAAGATTTCATGATTTGTTGTTTAAATTTATTGTATTCATCAAGAGTAATAAGATTTTTTTCAAGCAAATTGGCAACTTCGGTAAGTTCTCTCAGACGGACGGAGGCCGAGTCTTCCAGTTGCAGATATTGTGTTGATGAATTATTCCCCAATGCCAGAGCATCGCCGGATTCTCCGCCGACCTTAACAGATGCCAGGCCTCCCAATAAGCTTATTTCCACTGTTCTGCCGTGAAATATAGGAGAATTGAGAGTTTCACGAAGAGTCATTCCTTCTTTTTTAATGCGTCTGTAAAAAAGGCAGGCTGAAGCAATGATAAAAGCTGAACCTCCAAGAAATATCCATAGGAAGTAATCAATAATGCCTTGGAAAAAAATTACTAATAGTCCTACTACTGCGATTAAAATAACATGGAGAGCCACGATAAAGTAGGCTATCATAACTCCTTTAAAGAGGCTGTCCTCATTTTTTTTTTGTTTTCTAAAAAACATAAATAAAATCAGACTTAATTTATAAAAGATTTGAGTATCACCAGAATAAAGTGTTTTTTTGACATTTTCGTTCAAGCAATAGTTACTATAAGCTATGATATGTTTTCAAGCAATAAAAAAACAAAAGGCCTCTCTGAATTCTACCAGAAAGGCCTTATTTCAAGCTGGTGGCGATGCAGGGAGTTGAACCCCGGACACTACGGATATGAGCCGTATGCTCTAACCAACTGAGCTACATCGCCATAATAATTCCAAATCTTGGATCCCAAATTCGAGTAGGAGTAGCAATTTTTTAACAAAACAACCATCTTAAGTCAAGCCGAAAACTTATTTTTATGCGCGCCCTTAATTTCTAAAATGGAAGAGATCTTGCAACTTCGATTGTAAATTCATCCAGATTTTCCGGAAAATCGGCAAATACTACCATGAACGGTATGCTTGCGCCCGCTTTAACCTTGACATTAGATTTATTATCGCCGAAGCGGTTAGAAAGTCTGTTATTTATAGAATCAAGTTCCATATTTATAAGGTCAAGTTCTGAAAGTACAGTGCCGCAGTAAACTGTTTTTGTTTTTGAAAGAATTTTATCCTTTGTATAAAGTTTGCTGATTATGTTTATATAACTGCGGGCATCGGAATATCCATTTTTTGCTTTGCCTGTAATTACAAGGAGCTTTCCGGATTTTAAGTTTTCTACAAATTTATTGTTTATATCGGAAATGTAAATTTTAAGATTGCCGGCTTCCTCAACTTTAGGCTTTAACAGGTTGCTGACAAAAGGAATATTAATCCCGAGGCTGTTTATCAGCACATATGTACCGTAGGTACCACTAATTAAGAGCGTCGCAACTAATAATAAAAGGACGGGCTTGCCGATTCTTTTTTTTTCAACCGTTTTTTGTGGTTTACTTTCTTCGATGGATGCACTTTTTTCTACCTTGTCAACGGATTCTACCGCTTTTTCATCCTCTGGCTCATCGGACAGCGTGCCCATATTAAATGTTTTTGAAGTTTCTTTTTCCTCCGCTATTTTTTCAGCAGTATATTTCTCAATGGTTTTATCTTGCTCTATATCCATATTCAGTTCAAAGTCGACTTCGGCTTCTGTTTCAGCCGGTGTTTCATCAATTTCCAGATCCAGTTCAAGATCGGATGCCTCATTTTTGTGTTTACTTTCTTCATTTTCTCTATCTTTGTCAAGACCTTCCGGATCTTCTTCACTTGTTTCAGAGCTGATTTTATCATCTAATTCAAGCTCTAATCCAGTTTTTGTTTCAATCGGTATTCCATCAATCTCGTTCTCCGGATGTAGTTCAGGCTCTATATCCATATTCAGTTCAAAGTCGATTTCGGCTTCTGTTTCAGCCGGTGTTTCATCAATTTCCGAATTTGGTTCTTCCGGCTTTTTTTCGGCTTTTAAATCTACATCCATCTCAAGGAAATTATCTATATCGGAAAAATCAATTTCTTCTTGAGAGCCTGTGGCTGCTTCTTCAACAGGGTATGCTGTAAAAATATTTTTACATTTTGAACATCTAACTTTTGAACCTGTTTGTTTCAGAAGACTTTCATCTAAGTTGAAACGCGTATCACATTCATTACATGTAATAATCATAACGTGTTCTCATTGGTTTAGGAACGTGGGGAAGTTAATTAGTCCACGTTCCTTAAATGATAGATTGCAGGTAACTCCCTGTAATTTTCGGCATAATCAATTCCATAACCTACAACAAAACCTTTTTTTATTCTATGGCACGCATAATCAACATTTATTTCCGTCTCGCGGCGCTCATATTTATCAAGCAGGGCGCAAATCCTGACACTTTTTGGCTCAAAAGATTTTAGATAATTAATGAGATATTTTAAAGTTAACCCGGTATCGACTATGTCCTCAACAATTAAAACATTTTTATTCTTAAGATCAATTTCAATTTCCCTTGTTAACTTTATTTTCCCGGATGAAATAGTACTTGAACCGTAGCTGGAGAGAGCGACAAAATCAATTTTAACCGGAATGGTGATTTTTCGTATCAGATCGGCCATAAATACAAATGCACCTTTTAAAACCCCGATAAGAACAATTTCGCTGTCTTTATAGTCATCTGATATGTTTTTCGCAATATCAGCAACTAATTTTTTAATTTCATTTTCATTTAGTACAGGAATTAACTCAGTCATAATATTCTTTTCAAGTCTCAACCCATGAACAATCACGTTTTTGTAACATTTTAGCTTTATGAAGCAAACCAGTACATTGAAAACTCTGAACTGTCAATAACTTTACTTTTTTACAGCCCTGTATCAGCCAATTCTTCAATCAGATTTTTTTGCTTTTTTGTAAGCTTATTTGGCATAATTACACTAACAATTATATAAAGATCGCCTTTCCCTTTGCCTTTCATATGAGGAAGTCCGTGGTTAGGAAGACGCATCATGGTTTTGTGCTTTGTACCGGAAGGTATTTTAACACTTAATTTTTTTTGAGCAATAGTTGGAACAGATATGCTGGTTCCAAGGATAGCCTCGCTTATCTTTATTTCTGCGTTTGCATAAAGATCGTATTTTTTAACTGTGAATGCCGGATCATGATAAACCTTGGTACGAATATAAAGATCTCCCGGAGGTCCTCCGTATGCACCTGGCTCACCTTTGCCGGCAAGACGCAATTTTTTCCCGGTTACCATGCCTTTTGGTATTTTGACTGTTATTTTTTCGGTATTTCCCGCTCGTTTAAATTGTACTGTTTTGCTTGTTCCTGTTGCTACTTCCTGAAGAGTCAAGGGTAATTCATATATAAAATCCGCGCCCTTGATATTTGCCTGACACTGTCTTGAATGAGTACCAAACGGGGTTTCGCCACCGAATGAAAATTTCATGCCATTTCTGCCTCTGCTTCTGCCTCCCAATCCGAATTCTTTCAAAACGTCGGTAAAGTCAAATCCACGGAAGATGTCTTCCTGCGAATACTTTTGGCGAAAACCGGTTGAGCCGAATGTGTCATATTGTTTACGTTTTTCTTTATCGTTTAAGACAGCGTAAGCTTCACTTATTTTTTTAAATTTAGCTTCAGCATTTTTATCATCCTTGGCATGGTCGGGATGATACTTCATGGCAAGCTTTCGATATGCCTTTTTAATTTCAGCGTTGGTAGTATTTTTGTTTACACCAAGTATTTTATAATAATCCGTTTCGGACATTTTAATATTTCCTCATTGTAAATAGTCAGGTGAATAGGTGGAAGATTGAAGACTGAAGGATGGCAGGAAACTTCAGCCTTTTACCTTTAACTTTCCATTAAAGGCTTTGATGGCAACCATGAGTACAGAAAGTGCGGCAGGGGTGATACCTTCCATACGGGAAGCCTGGCTCAGCGAATTTGGCGCTATAGAAGAAAGTTTTTTCTTGAGTTCATTTGAAAGACCATGAACCTTTGTAAAGTCAAAATCTTTCGGGATTTTTATCCTCTCCAGATTTTTAAACTTTTCTATTTCTCGAAGCTGCTTTTTTATATAACCCTCATATTTTATTTCTATCTCTACCTGTTGTGAGACTTTTTTGTTTATATCATCGGGGCTTTTGGCCAGTGTTTCTATAGCTTGATAATTAATTTCAGAGCGTTTAAGAATTTGATCAAGATATATTCCATCGTTTATGGGTTTTGTCCCGCGACTGAGTAAGTAGTTGTTTGTTTTTTCAGACGGTTTAATTATTGTTCCTTTTATTC
>DAOURZ010000254.1 GCA_030627475.1 Deltaproteobacteria bacterium
AGCGAGGATGGTGCAGATAGAATACATGTCACTCCTGTGAAGGTCATAACAGGTACATCATTGTTCAGGACAATAAAGGACATCGAATCCAAAGAGGATCTTGATAAGTACCTTGAGAAATTAAGGGCAGTTATGCAAAGGCATCTGGATGATAATAATAAGATTAAGGTGCTGTGAGTATGGTTTTGGGTCTGGATAAAAAGAAGATTGCGCAGTTTTCTGATATTCTCAGGGATAAGCTCTCAGAGGAAACAAAGAAGAGGGCAGCTTATTATGGCATTCTTCCTGACAGTATCCAGAGTGTTGATAAAGAGTTTGAGGATTCCATTGTCATCGGTGGAAAGGTATTCAATAGAAATATCAAGCACAAGAGGGAGCAACTTGTCCATGAGATTAAAGAGAAAGGCTACGTGCAGGTGATGGATGAGGTCACATACACCTGGTTCAACCGTTTCGTTGCTCTTAAATTTATGGAGGCAAATGGTTATCTTCCTGTGAAGGTTTTCTCTTCAGATGATGTAGGTAAACACGAGCCTGATATCCTCACAAAGTCCTTGAGTCTGGATTTCATGGACATTGATAGGGATACGGTCATTGAGCTAAAATCAAAAGGCAAGGATGAGGAACTGTACAGGTATCTCATACTTCACCTGTGTAATTACCTCAATGACATCATGCCTTTCCTATTTGAAAAGATAGAGGATTATACTGAACTGCTGTTCCCTGATAAGTTGCTGCATACGGATTCTATTTTTGGGGACTTAAACGGCATCATCAAAGAGGAAGACTGGAGGGAAGTTGAGGTGATTGGGTGGATATATCAGGACTATGTTACAAAGAAAAAAGAGATTCTGATTAAGGCAAACAAGCAATATCAATCATGTCAGATTCCTACTGTAACCCAGTTATTCACTCCGAAATGGATTGTAAAATACATGGTTCAAAACTCACTCGGAAGATATTGGCTTGAATCTCATCCAAATAAAGAGTTACAAAACAAATTTGAGTTTTATCTCGAATCAAAAGAAGATAATTATTTAGAGAAAATAAAAAATTACATTGATAGAACGCTCTCACCTGAAAATATAACATTTATTGATCCTGCGATGGGATCAGGGCATATTCTTGTTTATGCTTTTGAAGTATTTTATGAGGTATATAAATTAAGTGGTTACATGGATGATAAAATTCCAGAGCTCATTTTAACTAAAAATTTATATGGTTTAGAGATCGACAGTCGCGCAGCACAGCTTGCAAGTTTCGCCTTGCTTATGAAAGCAAGGCAGTATGATAAGAGACTATTTGAAAAGAAGATTGAATTAAACATTGTAGTAATCAAAGAAACTAATAATCTCACAATTCAAGATATACGATTATTTGCAGGGAATGATAGTGATTATGCTAAAGTCGAGAAGATATTTGATCTTTTTAAAGATGCAAAGACCTATGGTTCAATTATAAAAATTAATGAATTTGATTATGAGTTCTTTAAAAAAAAACTCGACGAATTCGAAAAAAGTACAAACCTTAGAAAATATGTAATTATTGATGAATTGAAAGCAATAATAAAACAAACAAAAATAATGGCTAAAAAGTATGATGTTGCTGTCACAAATCCACCATATGTATATAGACGAAGAATGCCAGAATTATTAAAAAAATATCTTATAACCAATTACCCAAATACAAAATATGATCTTTTCTCTACATTTATTGATGTAATGTTAAATTTATCAAAGAAAAATGCACAATTGGGATTAATGACTCCTTTTGTCTGGATGTTTATTCAATCTTATGAGGACATAAGAAAGTATATCATTGAAAATAAAAATATCTCTTCCTTGGTCCAATTAGAATTTTCAAGTTTTGAAGATGCGACAGTTCCAATCTGCACATTTACACTAAGAAATTATAAAAGCAATACCTCAGGTGAATATATTAGACTTTCTGACTTTAAAGGTTCAGAAAATCAACCACGCAAATTATTAGATGCTATATCAAATAATGTTGATTATCGCTACACATCAGATTCAAAAAATTACAGAAACATTCCTGGTAAACCCATTGCTTACTGGATAAGTGACAAAATTGGCACCATCTTTTCAGAGAATTGTAATGCCAGTGATTTCTTAGATTTAAAAGCAGGTTTATCTACAGGTGATAATAAAAAGTATCAAAGAAACTGGCATGAAGTTGGTATTAAAAAAATTGGATTTAATTATGATAATTTAGAACAAACCACGCACTCAATGCATAAATGGTATCCTTGCAATAGTGGCGGAGAATATCGCAAATGGTATGGTAATAATGATATAATAATCAATTGGGAAAGCAATGGTAAAGATTTGAAAATGTTTCCTGGATCCGCTTTGAGGAATCAAAGATACTATTTCAAAGAAGGAATAACTTGGACTAAATTGGGCGGAAGTAAATTGGGAATACGGTTCAAAAATAATGGATTTATCTTTGACGACACAGGAAGATCCGCATTTTCAATAGACACTAATTTAAATTTATATTTACTATCATTTTTGTGCTCAAAAATTCCTGTGTTTTTTGCATCTTTTTTAAATCCGTCACTAAGTTTAACAAATGAAGATATAGCAAGATTTCCGATAATAGTTCCAGATTCAGAAGAAACTAAATCATACATAGAATACCTAACACAGTCCTGCATCGATATCTCTCACGAAGAATGGGACTCCCGTGAAATGAGCTGGGACTTTAAAACAAACGAACTTCTGCGCCACACAAAATCAGGCAGACTCAAAAACGCATACGACAGCTACTGCTCCTACTGGAAAGACAAATTCCAGAAGCTCCATGCAAATGAAAAGGAACTCAACCGGATATTTATAGACATTTATGATCTCGCAGATGAAATGACACCAGATATAGCACTTGGGGATGTAACCATCTTGAAAGATGAGTCTAAGATCGAGGACGGGGAAATAGTGTTCATAAAAGAAGTTATTGTAAAGCAGTTCATCTCCTACGCCGTCGGCTGCATGTTCGGGCGCTACTCCCCTGACAAGCCAGGCCTCATCCTTGCAAACCAGGGGGAGACCATTAAGGATTTCAGGGAGAAGGTGCCGGATGCGTCGTTTATGCCAGATGATGATAACATCATCCCGATACTTGATGATGATTATTTCACAGACGACATTGTGGGGAGATTCAAGGATTTCCTGAAAGCCACA
>DAOURZ010000253.1 GCA_030627475.1 Deltaproteobacteria bacterium
AAAAAGGAATGAAAGTTTTCTTTTACACTTTCAAGATCACCTGCGGCAAGGGCTTTTCGAATATTAATCCAGGTTTTTGTTCTATGGGAAATGGAAACCTGGCTGAGAGATTTAAGGATGTATTTGTTCAGGCTTTTTTTAACTTCAAGATTGGGATATGAAAGCGTATAAATATATTCGGAATCAAGTTCAAACCGACTTTTTATGGTAATATAGCCTGTCTGAAAAAGAATGGTCTCAAGGGATAGATTGTTGATATCAAAACTACCCAGAATTTCATCACCTGTATCAAAAGATTCAAGCTCCGGAACATAATATTTTCTGTCTTGAATAAGTTTTATCAAAAAAGAAGGTGTGCCTGTTTCAAACCAGTAGTTTCGAAATTCACCTGTATCAAGATAAAGCAGAACATCAAATGGATTGTAAACAGGTTCTCCAAGAAAATTATAACCATTATACCACTGTTTGATTGCATTCAGATCAGCGCCTTTAAGAGGTTCTTTAAATACATATTCAAGCTCGTTCTGGGTATAACCGCAAATTGCCGAATAGCGGCTGTCAAGACTGATATCCTTTAGGTTGTTCAGCCCGCTGAAAATACTTACCTTGCTGAACCTTGAGACTCCGGTGATGAATACAAATTTGAGATAGCTGTCCAGATCCTTGATAACGGAATAGAAATTTTTCAATTCTTCTCTGATCTCAATGGCGAGTTCAAGTTTATCTATATTATCAAGGATCGGTTTGTCGTATTCGTCTATCAGTATTACAACTTGCCGGTTCTGTTTTTTAAATATTTTTCTGACAAGCTCATCAAACCGGTCACTTATATTTTTTTCTTTTAGTTCAACTTTATATTCTTCTGCAAATCGTGAAAGAAGATAATTAAAACGCGAATTCAGGCTGTCAATATCCTTAAAGATACCGGCTCCAAAGCTGATATGCAGCACAGGCAATTGTTCATCCCAGTTCCAGTTGTTTTCAAGAAACAGACCTTTAAAATATTCTTTTCTGCCTGCAAATGCCTGGTGCAATGTATCCAGAAAAAGACTTTTCCCGAATCTCCTGGGACGGGAGAGAAAATAATATTTTCCGGATTCAGACAATTTTTCAACAAAATGTGTTTTATCCACATAATAGTAGTTATCTGACCTGATTACTTCAAAACTCTGAATTCCAATGGGATATTTTTTCATTGGCTGTTCTCCTTTGTTTTATTGAAGGCTGAACTACTCTGTCAACCTTTGGTCTTCAGTGTTTTTTGTGGATTCATTACGCTTACGTTAGTAGCCCAGAAAAATAACAGCGTCAAACCAAAACTCTCGTTCTACCGGCTCCAGCGTAGGAACGTACTTGCTACCGTAAGCTCCAGCTTTTATTATCACCTCAAAGTCAAGAGATCCTGCCGCATATTTTTTATCCTTTTTTTCGATACAGTTTAACAGAGAGGCGCTCACATCTCCCACACTTTTATCTTCTTTTGTAGGTATATTTCTTTTTGCTGAAATATTTTTTCGTCCCAGGCTTTCTCTTTGCTTCGATCAAAAATAATCAGATGCCCATCATCGGTTTCGCATTTATCCATATAATCTGAGGTTTGGCTGAGACCATCCTTTATAGTTCGTTCCATTGAATCATGCAGTATCTTTAACTCCAATACAATCTTCTTGTACACCGTCAGGATACGGCCAGATCACAAGCAGATCCGTTCTCATGCGTCCTATGCCGTTTTTTTGCTCTACACGGCCTCCGTCATTAATAATTTTCTGAAGAAATGCCTGTAGCAAAAGTTGAGGTCCGGCTTCTTTGTAATCGAATCTCTCGACAGGCTGTTCCAGAACTAATTCATACAACAATTTTAACACAATATGTTGCATTTATTTTATTTAATACCACTATATGCGGTATGTGGTTTTATGTGATTTTGCATTCTGTAACAGCCTTTCGAGCTTTTAAGAAAAAAATGGGGGCATCGACCATAAAATAGCCAGTCTGATGGTTAACCTCTCAAACTTTATCTTAACTCATCTTTTAGTTTCTTTGTTGAGAAAAAAAGGAAAGATTTATTGTTTATTAAATAATCGCCGGCTTGCAACCAATGACCTCAATTGGTATGAAAGGAGTCAGCCGCCAGCCCGATTATGCCGCACTCTCCTTCATGCCAATGGTCAATGTAAGCCCCAGGGTATCTAATAATTTATTCAAACTTGAAAGATTGGGATTTCCCTTTTCTGATAACATCCGATACATGGTTTCCCTGTTAAGATTTGCTTCCCTGGCGGCAAGGGATATTCCTTTAGCCTTTGCTACATCCCGAAGCGCCAGCATGAATACTTCCTGGGACATTTCTTTTAATGCTTCATTTAGATAGTCAGATGCATATTTCGGCTCTTGTAATCTGTTTAAAAGCCCTTCTTGATAACTTGCTGTGATCATTAATCCTCTCCCTTATGCTCTTTCCAAAAAATTATTGCTTTTTGAATATCCTTTTTTGGGCTGCTTTTATCACCAGCACAGAGCAAAACAACAATTTTACTTCCCTCCATGCCATAATAGACTCGGTAACCAGGTCCGAACGGAATTTTCAGTTCATATACACCCTTGCCCCTATAACGCTCACACTTTTTGTGTCCCCAAAGTTACCGAGTCGTAATATGGCAAGCCTTATATCAACTTTTACCTGTATCTGGATATCTTTCAGAGAATCAAATCACTTTCTGAAATGGTTTTTGTCATCTTGAGTTATATATTTTTGTATGAGTCTTTCTATTGTTTGCATTTTATGAAAAGTAGCCTTTAAGCTACAAGATGTCAACTTTTAATTCTTATTAAGTTTGGAGGAGAGACACCGTGCTTGATAGGAACAGAATAGTTGGGCAGCGTCTTGATTAGCGTAGAAATGACAACCGAAAATTAACCATCTGTGCTACACTAAGGGCTCGGGAAAAAAATAAAGTGTACTTTTTTCTTATTAATTGGGATACAGGGTATAATTCCATGAAGGATTAATCTCGTGTCTCTCAATATTTAATTTCTCTAAATCCATTTTTGAGGCTTTAAGACCTTTTTCGTACAGTTTTTCAACGAGAACAGCATTAACTCTTAAGCCAGTGTTTGTTTTTGTTCGCATAGTATATTAGAGCTTAGATAACCGCGCTCTGTGGGCGGGGGTAGCTTTGGCTTTGCCTGTACCGAGATTATGGTGAGCCATT
>DAOURZ010000323.1 GCA_030627475.1 Deltaproteobacteria bacterium
TGGCCGCAAAGCATGGCATCCGTAATGAGTGGCAATCTTGATGTCTTTGAAACGCATTGTTATCTTTTCTTTTAATGCATCAATTCCTATATCTGAATAAAGCGCTGACAGAAAATGTTTGATTTCACGATCCCCTTTGTACTCCAGGTTCTCTTTTGCCAGCGTTTTATTGATTTCATCTCTAAGAAACGGATCTTTTCTCATATGATGTTCCGCCATTTTCAGACTACCATAGCAACATTTGCAGAGTGTAATCATATTTAAGTCCAGCTTTTCCGCCAGCGCCAGATTCCGCGCGGAAAATAGCACAAATGTCTTAAAATCCGAATTTCTTAATGGATAACCGCAGCAGTTAAACTCTTTAATATCTTCTATCTCAATGCCAAGCCCTGCAAGTACCGACCTGGCCGAAGTCTCATATTGCTGTACCCTGGCAGGAATGTTGCATCCAAGGAATAATGCATATTTCATCTTTTTATTCATTATCAAAACTCTCTTTTATTGCAAGGTTCTTAAGCTCATATAAAATATCAGTAACTTTTACTCCCTGAGGGCAATGTTCCTGGCATTGGTAACATGTTGCGCAATTCCACAACATTTTTGAACCAAAAGCCAGATCTTGCAAACCCAGGCCGACAGAACGTATGATCTGATGCGGCAGCAGGCCCAGAGCTTCTTGCGGATTTTCATAATTTCCCACTACCGGGCATACAGTGCTGCAGTTCTGGCAGGAAAAGCAATAGGAATAGGTAGTTACCGAATCCACTTTTGCCTTAAATTCTTTATTAATCGGGGTTAACGAAATTACTTCATCAGGATTTTTCATTAACTCGCATTTGTCTGCAATAGCATCCTTTATTATACTTATTGGATTTGAATAATTATTAGAATCCAGTTTTTGTTGATTCAAGCCACGATAAAAAGAAAAAGGTGAAAGCACAAGCGGTATCGGAGTGCCTTTTTGAATAAGCTCTTCTCTTACGTTAAACCATAATTCCTTGAGATTTATACCTACAGGACATACTACTGTGCAGCGATCGCAATTGGTGCATAGATAAATTCCTTCCTGAATGCCTTTAAGCTCATTTTCTGTTAAATTCTTGCCAGAGGCATATTTTTTTAGAAATACCAGTTTTTCTGAAGGGAGAATATTTAAATTGCCTGTTTTATCAAATGCCGCTGCGACGGAACATGTAAGGCTGCAAGTCCCGCAGTGTGTACATGCATCAAGTTCCATTGCCTGTCTTGTTGCGATATTGGCAGGATGTGATTTGTCTTTATCCATTACAGCGTTTGCAAGAATGCATACAGGACTGGCGATGAGATGGAACATTTTACTGAAAGGCAGATAAGCAAGGCCGATAAAACATGCAAGAAAATGAATATACCAAAAAATATTAACGCCTCCCATCCGGTCAAGCGTTAAAGCTACTGGTTTT
The DNA here is from genome assembly GCA_030627475.1 of Deltaproteobacteria bacterium. Classification (GTDB taxonomy): domain Bacteria; phylum Desulfobacterota; class Desulfobacteria; order Desulfobacterales; family ETH-SRB1; genus B13-G4. The sequence continues at coordinate 1,440 of DAOURZ010000323.1, forward strand.
AAAAATTTTGCAACAGAATAACCCATAACAGCCCATTGAGTCGAGGAGTGGCACTCAGCACAATGCATATTGTGTAATTCTTTAGAAAGGGAAATAATGTCAGGATCAATCTCCCCTTTAACATTTGGGGAAACCAGACCAAAATCTTTAACCCATAATTTTTCAAGTGCCAGTATCTCTTCTGTATTATCAAGGCCGGAATAATTTTCCACCATATTTTGGAATTCAGTATATGATGTTATTTTTATACCCTCCAAAAGTATGCCTGAAATCATAATAATACCAATAATAATGATGGCATAGCGATCCATGGAGTTGGTTTTGAGGCGCGGGACTTTTAGAATGAAGCGTCTGTACACGGCGATCATCAAGCCGGTCAACACCATGATGCCGAAAAAATCCCTGAAAAATAAAAACGGGTTTATAGTAGGATAATATTTTTCAAAAAAAGATGCAGTTATAAAAGAGTCAAAGGCATGCATCAGAAGCAACATCATGAATCCGGTAAATATCAGCATATGCATCAACCACCGGAGAAAATCTTCTTTCAGAATTCTTTTCTGAAGAACAACATCTATAATAAAAGCCTTAACAAGAATAAGGATTTTTGGGCTGAATATAATTTTCGGTATGCCCTTTGCTGCCGCAGATATTCTTTCAGATGTTGTAAAATTTTTAGATGCAATTCCTATTTTTAGCGAAAACCAAGTGGAAACCTTGTAGCTCAGACCAAGAAAAAAAACAAAAAGAGAGATATAAAGAAGAACAGTAAACAACATGCAGTTACCCTCCAAAATTAGTCGGTTTTAACCAACATCGCAAGCATCAGCAGATCAAACAAAACAGTTTCACAAAAGGCTTTTTACGATTTTAAAACTTTCAAGTATTTAGTGTCCGAACGAAAACTGGAAAATTTTTTCAAGTTCAAGGAAGGAGCAAATTTTAACCGCAAGAATAGATGGGGTATTTTGAGGATTAAAATTTGCGCCTGACACAGAAATTGTAAA
>DAOURZ010000064.1 GCA_030627475.1 Deltaproteobacteria bacterium
CGAATGAGGTAATGAAAAGGCTGAATGCAAAAATGTATGCCGAAGCAGAAAGGCTTGGTGTTAAGTGGATACTTGGTGGCGAATGCGGTCACATGTGGCGGGTGATAAACCAGTATATGGATACCATGAATGGTCCTGCTGATTTTCTTGAAGAACCGGTTAATCCAATAACCGGCACCAGGTTTGAGAATGCAAAATCTACAAAGATGGTACATATAGTTGAATTTACTGCTGACCTGATCAAACATAACAAGCTTGAACTTGATCCCAGCCGAAATGATAATTTAAAGGTTACTTTTCATGATTCGTGTAACCCTGCGAGGGGTATGGGAATGTTTGATGAGCCCCGGTATATAATCAAGAAAGTTTGCAATCATTTTTATGAAATGCCGAGGAATTGTATTCGGGAACAAACTTTTTGTTGTGGAAGTGGATCAGGGCTTAATGCAAGCGAAGATATGGAATTGAGGTTGTCCGGTGGATTACCCAGGGCAAACGCAGTAAAATATGTTCAGGAAAAACACGGAGTGAATATGCTGGCCTGTATTTGTGCTATTGACAGGGCGGTACTTCCACCGCTAATGGGATACTGGGTCCCTGAAGTAGATGTTACCGGCATTCATGAGTTGGTAACTAATGCCTTGATATTACCTGGAGAACAGGAAAAAACAGTAAATCTGCGTGGAGAAGATATCCTCAATAAAGATGAGGTTGGTCCTGAAGAATATTATACACGCCCTGATTTTTCCGGCCGGTAGCGGGGAATTGATTTTGAGTAATGCAAGCAATGGGGGATGAAACCTATGTATGATAAAAACAAGATAGTTGCCGGCTTAGTTATATTTATTGCAATTGTAACGTTTCCTTTTTGGTATAATTTAGGAAATGCATCTTCCGCACCTGAGCCAAAATTATCTGAAAAGGCAAAAGTTGCAAAAGAATGTGTTATGCCCAAGGAGAGTATAAAATCAGAACACATGCAGGTTCTTGACCTGTGGAGAGATACAGTAGTTCGGGATGCCAATAGAATTTATAAGAGCGGCAGCGGAAAGACATTTAATATGAGTCTTTCCACCGGAGAAGAGTCATGTATGGGTTGTCATGAGAGTAAAGCTGAATTTTGTGATAAATGCCATAATTATGCTTCGGTAAATCCTTACTGTTGGGATTGTCATATAGCACCGAAGGAGAAGCCGAAGGAGAATAAGTAATGGAAAACAGCAGAAGAAGCTTCTTGAAAGTAGCCGGGATAACAGCTTTAGGGGTAGGGACAAAGCCTGTTCTTAATGTGTTCGCTTCATCAGGAGGACACGTCGAAGAACCCAAACCGGAAGTCTCTAAAAATGAAAAAGCCCTTACAGCCAAGAAATGGGGTATGGTAATAGATACGAGGAAATTTCATTCCGCAGAGGATCTTGAGCCAATCATTGATGCCTGTCATAAAATTCATAATATTCCGGAACTTCCGGAGCCTAGACATAAGATCATGTGGCTTTGGGAAGATGAGTATAAACATGTTTTTACTCACAGGGAACATGAATTGGTTAATGACAGAATTAAACATCTGCCGTTCTTGGTGTTATGCAACCATTGTGAAAAACCTGCATGTGTCAGGGCTTGTCCTACGAAAGCTACTTTTAAAAGGGATGACGGAATTGTTTTGATGGATTTTCACAGATGTATTGGGTGCAGATTTTGCATGGCAGCATGTCCATATGGATCAAGAAGTTTTAACTTCAGAGATCCGCGCCCTTTCATCAAAGAGGAAAACAAGGAATTTCCTACAAGGATGAAGGGTGTTGTGGAAAAGTGCAATTTTTGTGCTGAAAGACTGGCTGTAGGTAAATTGCCGGCCTGTGTTGAAGCATCGAATGGTGCAATAACAGTTGGTGATCTTGATGATCCAGAGTCGGAAGTAAGAGAACTATTAAGAACAAACTACACTATTCGACGTAAACCGGACCTTGGTGCCGGGCCGTCTGTTTACTACATAGTATGATGAGGTGGTTATGCTTGAATTAGCTCTTAAAGGAGACAAGAAATACTGGGGATGGATAATTGCATTGCTTGCGTTTATTGGTGTAGGCTTTGCTGTTTATCTGAAGCAGCTTGATTTCGGATTGGGAATTACAGGTATGAGCAGAGATGTTTCCTGGGGTTTTTATATTGCTCAGTTTACATTTCTTGTCGGGGTAGCTGCTGGAGGAGTTATGGTGGTACTCCCAAAATATCTGCACGATTATAAAGCATTCGGCAAGATTACGATTCTGGGAGAGTTCTTGGCCATTGCTGCAGTTACAATGTGTTTATTGTTTATTATTGCCGACCTTGGGCAGCCGATGCGTGCTTTTAATGTTATATTGTATCCGACACCAGGTTCCGTACTTTTCTGGGATATGATTGTATTAAATGGTTACCTTTTTTTAAATATAGTAATCGGCTGGAATGTTCTTGAAGCGGAACGGAATAATATTCATTATCCAAAGTGGGTAAAACCATTGATATTTACATCAATTGTATGGGCTCCGGCTATACATACCGTTACAGCATTTCTTTATTGTGGGTTGCCTGGAAGAGGATTCTGGTTGACTGCTATTCTTGCGCCAAGATTTCTTGCATCGGCTTTTGCTGCTGGTCCTGCATTGTTAATTTTGTTATGTCTGATTATCAGAAAGGTTACAAAGTTTGACCCTGGAAAAGAGCAGATCCAATCTTTGGCCAAGATAGTTACTTATGCTATTATTTTGAATATGTTTTTCTTCCTTTGTGAAGTTTTTGTGGTATTCTATAGTAGGATACCAAGCCATATGTCCCACCTGCAATATCTTTTTTTCGGACTTCACGGACATGGAGCTCTGGTACCATGGATGTGGACAGCAATGATTTTTATGGGGACGAGTATTGTTTTGCTTGTAATTCCTGCTACAAGAAAGCATGAAGGTGTGCTTGCTTTTTCTTGTGTAATATTATTCATTGGTGCATGGATTGATAAAGGTCTTGGTATGATTTCAGGTGGTTTTGTACCCAACCCTCTTCATCATGTTACAGAATATGTTCCTACGATACCTGAAATTCTTATTACTCTTGGTATATATGCAATAGGATTACTTGTATTAACAATTCTATTCAAGGTTGCTGTGAATGTTAAGGAAGAAGTCGGTGGTTTAAAAGATAGTTGTGAAAGCTGTTAATCGTAAGAAATAGTTAGATTAAAAAAGGGGTTTGTCCAATAAACAGGATAAACCCCTTTTGTTTTAATCCACAACGGATTGCACAGAATTTTCTTATACGAGACGAGATTTGCCGCAGAAAACATATAAACCGGATTTTTCGGCAAGGCATGCTATGGTAATGTTTAGCTGTGATGCAAGTTTAACGGCATTGTATGTTGGACGTGATATCGCAAGAATCACAGGAATGTCGGCTTTTGCAGCTTTTTGGACAAGTTCGCAACTTATTCGCGAAGAAAGAATTAAAAGAGAAGTTTTATAAAGCGTGCTATCAAGAAAGAGTTTACCTATTGTTTTATCGAGAGCATTATGTCGGCCAACGTCTTCAGCAATAGATAACAGTTTAAAATCTGAGCTGTAAAGAGCAGCTGCGTGAGATGAGCGTGTGTTTTTTCGTAAAGGCTGAATTGAAGAAAGATTTTCGAGGCAGTAAAGAGCATTCGTGAAGTCTAATTTAAGATCATTTTTTTTTACGGGGCAAATGATCTGGCAGTGATTTCCAGTTATATTTGAATAATTAATATTAAATTCCTGTTGGGATGATAAATAAAATTTCTCAAAAAATTTAGAAATTTTATTTTTTCTTGCTTTATTAAGTGTGAGAATAACTTTATCGGTATTTGATTGATCAGAAAAAGAGAACGATTCGATATCGTTTGGTTTATCCACGATACCCTCTGACAAACAAAAACCTGCGGCAAGCGGTAGTTCTTCGCCCGGAGTTCGCATTATAATAGTATATAATCTGTCCTGTATAATTATTTTAAGAGGTTCTTCACTAATTAGTTTGTGATGGGACGAGATTGTGCTGTTTTTATCCATATAGACTGCTGAGTGTTTTAAAAAAGTATCCAAAAATAATTACCTTGTTCAGGGTTCAGGGTTCAGGGATGAGGAGCTTCATTTTAAAAAACTTAAAACTGTTAGGTTTATATTGACTGTTAAATCAAAATGCAAATATATCTTGACAAAATTTAATAATATTATAAAAATAACTATTTTTTAATTTATAATTGATATTACAGCTATCAGGAAGGACAATTTATGTACGCTATAGTTTCTTCGGGCGGAAAACAATATAAAGTTCAGAAAGGAGAAATTTTGAGAGTTGAAAAGATTCCAGGAGATATCGGCGCTTCTGTTTCTTTTGACAAAGTCCTCATGTTTTCAAACGGTGAAGATGTTAATATCGGGCGGCCTGTTCTTGAAAATGTTGCAGTTAATGGCCATATAGTTGAACAGGGTAAAGCAAAAAAGATTATTGTTTTCAAATACAAAAGGCGCAAAGGATATCGTAGAAAGCAGGGACATCGTCAGCAGTATACGGCTGTCAAAATTGATAATATAGCACAAAACAATTAGGTTTATATCCTTTTTGCCCTCTCAATGGGAGAATTTTTGAAGTGGGTTAAGGAAGATGTTAATAGTTTTAAGGAGTTACACTAATGGCACACAAAAAAGCAGGCGGCAGTTCGAAGAATGGCCGGGACAGTAATGCGCAGAGGCGCGGTGTAAAACGATTTGGCGGAGAAAAAGTGAGAGCCGGCAATATATTGGTTCGCCAGTTGGGCACTAAAATACACCCGGGAGAGAACGTTGGATTGGGGAAAGATTATACTCTATTTGCTAAAATAGACGGCATTGTTGCTTATGAGCGAATGGGACGTTCTCGTAAAAAGGCGAGTGTTTATTCAGGGTGAAATTTATTGATGAGGCCATTATTACCGTTCAGTCCGGTGATGGCGGCAGAGGATGCGTCAGTTTCAGGCGTGAAAAATTTATCCCGCAAGGAGGGCCGGACGGCGGAGATGGAGGTAAGGGCGGAGATGTAATCGTAGAGGCGGTATCTCAAAAACGCACACTTTATTTTTTTAGATACAGAAAAGATTTTAAAGCAAAAAAAGGCGCCAGTGGCCAAGGTAAACGTAAGGCAGGCAAATATGGCGACGATCTTGTTATTCACATTCCTCCGGGAACCGTGATTAGTGATGCCGATACCGGACAAATAATCAAGGATTTTACAAAACCCGAAAAATATATAATAGCGAGAGGCGGAAGAGGAGGACGGGGTAATGCTCGTTTTAAAACTTCAACAAATCGTACACCTCGTTTTGCTCAACCAGGTGAATCAGGTGAAATATTAAAACTTAAACTCGAACTCAAATTTCTTGCCGATGTCGGTATAATCGGTCTTCCCAATGCCGGTAAATCTACCCTTATCAGCGCAATTTCTTCAGCACATCCCAAAACCGGAAGTTATCCATTTACAACACTTGTTCCAAATCTCGGTGTTGTTAATACAGACTGGGGAGAGCCCTTTGTAGTGGCAGATATCCCCGGTTTGATTGAAGGTGCACATAAAGGCGCCGGACTTGGTATAAGATTTCTGCGTCACATAGAAAGAACACGTATTCTTGTTCATCTGATAGATTTATCCTCAATTGATCCGGCAGACCCACTTAAATCATACAAAATAGTGAATAAAGAACTGGAAATGTATAGCAGGGAGCTTGCACAAAAACCCCAGCTCGTTGTTCTTAACAAGCTTGATATGCCGGGAGCTGAAAATGCGGCAGATCTCTTTCAAGCATCTGCATCTGCAAGTGATATGGAAGTCATATTAATTTCAGCCTTAACTGTAGAAGGAATTGATAATTTAAAATCGAAAATTGTTCAATTCCTGGATACTTTGGATGAATGATAAAAGAAAAATATGTTTTGAAAACGCAAAACGTATAGTCGTAAAGGTAGGCAGCGGCGTTCTTACAGAAGCAAACGGATTAAATTTAAATGTTCTTGGATCAATAAGCAGGCAGATTTGCCAACTTTCCGACAAGGGATTAGAGATAATTTTGGTGTCATCCGGTGCAATGGCTTCAGGCATAAAAAAAATAGGACTTTCTCAAAGGCCGGATGCAATCCCAAAAAGACAGGCTGCTGCCGCTGTTGGGCAGGCCGGGCTAATTATGGAATATGAAAAGGCTTTTGCACGATGTCATAAAAAAGTTGCACAAATACTTCTTACAGGTGATGATCTTGATAATCGAAAGAGATATTTAAATGCACGCAATACTCTTTATACTCTGCTGTCATGGCAAATTATTCCAATCATAAATGAAAACGATACAGTTGTGGTTGAAGAGATAAAATTCGGGGACAATGATAACCTTTCCGCAATGATTGCCTTGCTTATGGATGCAGATATTCTTATTAACCTTACAGATATTGATGGCCTTTACACAAAAGATCCGCACAAAAATAAGGATGCCCAACTTATTCCAGTAGTTGCGACAATTAAAAAAAATATTGAAAAGTATGCAAGCGATATTCCCGGAGCTTTGGGAACCGGAGGAATGCTCAGCAAGATAATTGCGGCAAAAAAAGTTACTAGCGCAGGCATACCCATGTTAATAGCCAACGGTGGAAAATCCGATATTCTGATACGGCTATTTTCCGGTGAAGAGCAAGGCACCTTTTTTATTCCGAAAAAAGAAAAGCTTGCAAATCGTAAATGCTGGATAGCGTTTACATTAAAACCTAAAGGAACTATCATTATTGATGATGGAGCTGCGGCTGCTATCCTTAAAAGAGGTAAAAGTCTTCTTCCGAGCGGTATCGTAAGAGTAGAAAAGAAATTTAGCGTTGGTGCGGCAGTTGCATTCAGAAAAGAAAATAATGATGAAATCCTGGGGACAGGTCTTGTAAATTACAGTTCTTCCGATATCCGAAAGATAATGGGGCTTAAGTCCTGCAAAATAATTGAGTGTCTTGGAGATAAGCCTTACGATGAAGTTATACATAGAGATAATCTGGCAATAACGTGTGCGTTAAAATCTGTATAAAACAGTTTAGGAACGTGGACGAAATAACTTTCGTAACTACCCATCAGCCGCAAGCCCTATGCCGACCAGCCGTGCTGGGCCATGCAGACGGTTTGTGATCTCGTCAAGGAATCCGGCGACTTCGCGTTGCTCGATGAAGTCGTTCCGTATTTTGAAAGCGACGAAG
>DAOURZ010000074.1 GCA_030627475.1 Deltaproteobacteria bacterium
AGCCTATATCTACTCTGCAAGAGTCCATGACGGCCAGGTTCGTTTGTCCGGTGAACCTTATTTGTCACATCCTCTTGAAGTTGCCGGGATCCTTGCAGCTATGAGATTGGATCCTGTAAGCATAGCGGCCGGCCTTTTGCATGATGTTATTGAAGATACTCATTCTACACCGGAAGAAATAAAAGAAATGTTCGGTCAGGAAGTCGTTCATATTGTTTCCGGTGTAACCAAAATCAGTATTCTTTCCTTTAATAGCTCACAGGCACGCCAGGCAGAAAGTATCCGGAAGATGATTCTCGCTATGGCGGATGATATCCGGGTAATATTAATCAAGCTGGCAGACCGCCTCCACAACATGAGAACACTTCAATTTCAAAAGGAAAACAAAAAAAAGAGAATTGCTCAGGAAACACTTGATATTTATGCACCACTTGCTACCCGCCTCGGTATTTACTGGATTAAAAATGAGCTGGAAAATATTTCATTCAAGTATATTTATCCGGAAGAATATTCAAATCTTGGACGCTTGATCAGCAAGGATAAAAAGGAAAGTGATAAATATATTGAAAAAGTTAAAAACTTTATCAAGAAAAAAATGAATGAAAATAATCTGAAGTGTAAAATTCTGGGCAGATACAAAAATATTTTCAGTATATACCAGAAAATGGTCAAACAGAATCTGCCGTTTGAAGAAGTTTATGACATTATAGCTTTCAGAATAATCCTTGATACGATATCTGACTGCTATAACGCTTTAGGACTCATACATTCCCTGTGGAAACCCGTTCCCCAAAAGATTAAGGATTATATCGCTTCTCCCAAACCAAATATGTATCAATCCCTGCATACAACAGTTATAGCGCCTTTTGGGGAACGTATAGAAATCCAGATAAGAACCTGGGAGATGGATAACGTCGCAAAATCCGGAATCGCTGCTCACTGGAGCTATAAAGAAGGAAAAGATGTTGATGAAAGTATAAGTAAAAAATTTGCATGGATTCAAAACCTGGTTGAAAATCAGGCAAATTTCAGAAATCCGGATGAATTTCTTGAAAACGTTCGCATTGATTTATTTCCTGATGAAGTATATGTTTTTACACCTAATGGTGAAATAAAATCACTATCCAAGGGTGCCACACCTGTAGATTTTGCTTATCAAATACATACGGAAGTGGGTAAACGATGCACGGGTGCCAAGGTTAACGGTCGTATAGTTCCTCTCAAATATGAGTTACAAACAGGTAATATCGTTGAAATTATTACAACGAAAAATCATCATCCGAGTAAAGACTGGTTGAATTTTGTTAAAACTGTCAAGGCTCGTTCCAGCATAAGGCAATGGATAAAAACTCAGGAAAAAGATCGCAGCATTACTCTTGGTCGTGAGATGTGCGAAAAAGCCTTTCGAAAGTATCATCTTAACTTCAATGAATTATTAAAATCAGAGAATATGAACAGGGTCGTTGAGCATTTTGGTTTTAAAACAACAGATGATTTGATCACAAGCGTGGGCTACGGCAAAATTACACCTCTGCAGATTATACGAAAAATTGTACCGAAACCCGAAATAGAAAAAGATCATGGATCTATTTTTAACAAAATAATCGGCCGGGCGCGGAAGAAAAAACCCGGGGACAGTGTGCTTGTAAAGGGTGTGGATGATATACTTATAAGATTTGGCAAGTGTTGTCAGCCTGTTCCAGGGGATGCTATTACGGGCTATATAACAATAGGATATGGAGTTACTGTTCACCGGACAAGTTGTATCAATGCTTTGAAAATGAACCCTGAAAGGCAAATTGATATAGAATGGAACAAGGATGTTACAGAAACATATCCGGTAAAAATTTGCGTTAGTTCCGCTGACAGAGTTGGTTTACTCGCTGAGGTTGCAGCTATTATCAGCAAAAGCGGTGCAAATATACTTAGTGTAAAAACAGAAACAAGGGAAGATGGAATAGTTGACTGTTTTTTCACCTTGTCGGTTGAAGATATAGAGCATTTAAATAGGGTGGTATCAGCTATGAAAAAAGTAAAGCTTGTATATGATGTAAGAAGGATGGACAATCACCTGCCACGCAAATAAAGGAACGGAGTTTAAACCCCGTTTCTAAGCGTGGTTTGAGATTCCTTATACCCGCTTAATAGCTGCCCCAAGCCTGGCAAATTTTTTTTCAAGCGATTCATATCCGCGATCAAGATGATAAACACGGTTTATCTCTGTTTTGCCATGAGCAACAAGACCGGCCAGTATTAATGAAGCACTGGCTCTAAGATCACTTGCCATAACCGGCGCACCTGAAAGCATTTTTACCCCTTTTATCATTGCAGCATTGCCGGCTATAGTTATATCAGCACCCATTCTTTTTAACTCACCTACATGGATAAAACGGTTTTCAAATACTGTTTCAAATATCAGGCTCAGACCTCCGGCAATAGACATTAAAACCATGAACTGTGCCTGCATATCAGTAGGAAAACCCGGATATGCGAGTGTTCTTACATCAACACTTGCTATATTATCCATTCCTTTAACTCTTATATTCTTTCCATCAATTTTTATGCTTGCCCCTGTTAAACTCAACTTGTGAATAACTGCTTCAAGGTGATCCGGCCGGCAGCCTGAAATCTTAACATCACCGCCTGTCAAAGCAGCCGCAACCATGAATGTCCCGGTTTCTATCCGGTCAGGGATTATTGAAACTGATACAGGGCTTAAAGAAGAAACTCCAATTATAGTAATTTCGGAGGTGCCGGCACCACGTATGTCAGCCCCCATCTTGTTTAAAACATCAGCAAGAGCTACTATTTCGGGTTCACAAGCTGCATTATTAATAACCGTCCTTCCTTTCGATAGAACAGCCGCCATCATTATATTTTCAGTGCCTGTTACGGTAGGTATATCCAAATAAATTTTGGCGCCCTTTAGTTGTTTGGCATAAGCTTCAACATAGCCGTGCTTTAATTCAATAGATGCACCAAGACATGCCAAAGCTTTAAGATGCAAATTAATTGGACGTGCACCTATAGCGCACCCTCCCGGCAATGATACCCTGGCTTTTTTCAGCCTCGCAACAAGAGGACCAAGAACCAATATAGAAGCACGCATTTTCCTCACCAGATCATAAGGCGCTTCATGATTAAAAATATTGCTCGCATCTATTTTAACAACATCGCCATCTGTTTCGATTTCTGCACCGAGATGTGAAAGAAGAAGTTTTATACTTTCAATATCTTTTAGATTCGGGACATTTGAAAAAGTACACAATCCATCAGTAAGGAGAGATGAAACCAGGATAGGAAGTGCAGCATTCTTGGCTCCGCTGATATTAACCTCACCTTTAAGAGGTCGTCCACCTTCTACTATAATTTTATCCATTTTATAACCTTTCGGTTCAAACAAAAAAAAAGCGCTTTCCCACATTTTAACAATGAGATAAGCGCTTTTTTATAATATTATGCTGTGAATTAATTTAGTGCTGCTGACCGCCGCCTTTACCATGCATTGTATCAACAACAGTCTTTAAGATACAGTAAGTCATTCCAATGCCAATAATTGTTAGTGCATACACCAAACCACCCATAAATATCATATGACTAAGATCCCAAATCCATTCAAATGAAAACGGAAACATATGCTAACCTCCTAAGAATTCAATTCCCGTTCCTGGGGGAATATGGGTAAATAACGAAATGATATCATAACCAGAATAATTCCATATGCTACAGGAAGAATGGTTGTTGCGACTTCCTGCCAGCTAGGAATATACATAACCCAGTTGTCAAAAGTCATGACCGGCATAGCCATTACCTGCAACACCATTACCCAGCGATTAAGTAAAACACCAATACAAGCCAGCGATACCGCTGTAAACAGCAACGTAGAATTATTGCGTCCCTTTGGTGTAAGAAGTATCAATGCCGGAATAATTCCACAGACTACTATCTCGGCGATAAGAATCCAGATTCCATAAAAAGGATTATTGGAATAAAAATCAATTAGATTAAATCCCCTGGCAGGAGCTGAAACTGATGCCCAGTACCAGGTATCAATAATCTTTGCTATAAGGTATGTTCCCATCGTCCAGCCGGATATTTTGGCCAGCAAATCTATAACATTTTGTTTGACCAGCTTCTTTCCTGAAATTTTTTCAGTGAGCCTTGTTATAAATAGCGTAAAGCAAGGTCCATAAGCGGCTGCCGACCATGTAAAAAGAAAGAATGTCCATGGCCAAATAAATATTCCCTCCCTGAATGCAAAAGGACGACCGTAGAGCACACCTGCGACTCCACCAAGCGAACCTTGATGAAAAAAGGAAAGGAAAGCACCGGTCGCAGCAAATATTGCCATAACTTCATGCATATTATGAGCAAGATTATGAAAAAATGGTACCTTATTAATCTGGCGGTTTTCAAGAATAAGCGGAATATATTCGATAGTAAGAACTGCAAAATAACATGAAAGGCAAAATGCTACTTCCGTCAACATGGAATGAACATTAGCATGCCAGAATATGAACCAGCTCCTCAAGGGCTGCCCAACATCTATTGCAAGGATTAAGAGTGCGGAGCTGTAACATATAAACCCGATAAGAACGGCGTAGTTAATAATATTTTTCAGCTCATCCTTTCCGATAACATATCTTAACAATCCTGTAAAAAAAGCTCCTCCGCCCAGGGCAATAACCCCAAGGTCAGCCCATATCCATAATGCAAATCCATAGTAATCATTCATATTGGTCTGATTAAGTCCCTTTAACCAGATCAGCAGCATAGCGTAAACGCCCCACAACAGTACACCACCGAATATAATGATTCCTATAGCAAATTTCCCAAATGAACAGCGTTTAACTCCCTCGGGTATTAATGCTGAATCCATAAGTTATGTGCTCCTCAAAATTTGCTGTTATAATTCATTAATAAATTTATTATCTATTGTTCCTGATTCTAATGACGATGATTTTTTGCAAAATCTTCATCGTCAAGGTAATTATCACCAGCTCGCCTCACCCATTCACGACTTGACATATAATAAACCTTGGGATTCGTACCAAGTCTTTCAAGAAGCCGAAAAACATTGGTATTCCCTGGACGTCCACCATGCTTGTTGTCAGGCTTGGCCAGTTGATGCACCTTGTGATCGGGATTATTCAAATCACCGAATGTAATAGCGCCAGCAGGACATGCCTGAGTACAAGAGGTCTGATATTCATTTTCCTCAAGTACTGTCCGTCCTTCAAGATATGCCTTGTCCATTGCCAGTTGATATCTGTGAAAACAAAAACTGCATTTTTCCACGATACCTCTCATTCGAGGTGAAACATTAGGACTAAGATATTTAGTCGATTCTTCCGGCCACACCGGATCCCACCAGTTAAAATAACGAGCGTGATACGGGCATGCACCCATACAATACCTGCATCCAAAACACCGGGTATAAATCTGGCTTACAATCCCTGTATCATGGTTATAATCAGTTGCAGTTGCCGGACAAACAGACACACATGGTGAATGTCCATTATGTCCTTCACAATGCATACATGGCCTGGGAAGATAACAGATATCGGCTTCAGGATAGGATTTCCCGTTTGTCAGCTTATAAACACGCATCCATGTAATACTGTCCAGTTTATTAGATTCATCCTCCTTGAACGGCACATTATTCTCAGCCATACAAGCAACCATGCAGGCTCCGCAACCAGTGCACTCGTCCAGGTTTATGACCATTCCATACTTTTTGGCTTTTTTATGTTTGCCTTCTTCTTTCATCAAAACCTCTTATTCAAGTTATACTTTGGTCAGCCTGGCCCTTATTCCCCATGCTGCATCAAGGCCGGATATTGGATCTTCTACCGAACCGATAAGTTCGTTAAAATTACATCCCTTACCAGCAAGATACTTATCATAGGCAGTATGTCCCAAGCCTCTTGGCAAAGCAACTATACCGGGCATAATTCCTTCATAAAGATGTACTTTCACCTTTGCTTTACCTCTTGGAGTATATAAAAATGCATATCTTCCCTGAGTCAACCCCAGCTCTTTACCTGTCATGGGATTTATCTCAACGCATGCATCTTTACCTTTAAGAACTGTGTCCTCAACTGCTTTTATTACAAAGGGTGGATCGCCAATATATCCATTTGCAAGTCTGATAGAATCATACGGCATGAGTATAAGAGGATACGAAATTGCACTGCCTTCAATGTTTACCGGGCTAAAACCGGAAAGTGATTTCATGGCCTCAGGATAAAAATTGAAATCGCCTTCCAACATACATTTATCACCATTGAATTCGAATCCGTTTTCCACCAGAGCATCCCATTTAATGCCCAATGTTTCTTTAAGGCAGGCCTCATAATTATCCCACGGAAAGGCATCGCCTATGTTACCTCCCAGTGCTTTTGCTATAAGCATTACAACATCGCCAACATGCTTTGTATTAAACAGAGGTTTTACCACAGGCTTTGCAAGACCGACAATAGGCTTGGACAATCCTGCCAGCGTAGGTACATCTTCATATCGTTCCAGATAAACATGATTAGGCAGGATCAAGTCTGCATTACTGGCGGTTTCATCCATATATGATGAAAAACTTACAACAAACGGTATACTTTTAAATGCCGTCTTAATTGCTTTGCTGTCCGGCATAGAATACAGAGGATTTGCATCTGAAACAAAAAGCGCCTTAAATGGATACCCTTCTCCTGAATTAATAGCTTCAGGAAAACGATTTAACAAAGATGTTGCCTGCGGATACTTACTGCCCGCGCCATCTATACGCTCTTTCTGCACTC
>DAOURZ010000420.1 GCA_030627475.1 Deltaproteobacteria bacterium
AGTTCCGCCTTAACATAAGGTTCAATCTCTTCAATAGGAAGATTCTTGATATAATGTGAATTTATGCTGAGTGCTTTTGGATCTGTAAAAAATTTCGGATCGTTTTTATTGACATTAAAAATGGAATTTGCCCTGTTCAATCCCTTTAGAGAAAAGGCTTCGATAAGTTCCTCTTTTGTAAAGATATCTCTGGAATCAGGTGTTGACCATCCAAGACGGATCAAAAAATTTACTAAAGCCCAGGGCAAAAATCCATGCTCCCTGTAAAATTGCACTGCAACCAATTCTCCGTGCGTTCGTTTTGAAATCTTGGCTTTTTTGGGATCCAGCGTCAATGACATGTGCGCAAACTTTGGAATTGGCGCACCGAGAGCCTTGTAAAGCAAAATCTGCTTTGGAGTATTTCCCAATCCATCCTGACCTCTGATAACATGTGTTATCCTGTCACGGATATCATCTACAGTATTGGAAAGCATATACAATGGCTGACCATTGGATCGAATTATTACAAAATCTTCTATATCTTCATATTTCTTTTCAATAAATCCATATACAATGTCTTCAAAACAAACAGATCCCTCTGTCTGTGGTATTTTAAGGCGTATTGTACATGGAATTCCGGCAGCTTCTTTTTCAGAGATTTGTTCCGGTGTTAAATTACGGCATGTACCGTCGTAGCGCAGGGAACCCTTTCTTTTCAGTGCCTCTTTACGTTTTATGTCAAGTTCCTCTCTCGTGCAAAAGCATTTATATGCATGGCCTGTTTCCAGGAGTTTATATGCTGCAGCCTGATGTTCCTTAATGAAATGAGACTGAAAATATGGTCCTTCGTCCCAGGTAACACCAAGCCATTTCAGACTTTCAATAATTCCCTGTATAGATTCTTCTGTGGATCTTTCCGCATCGGTATCCTCAATTCTCAAGATCAGCTTGCCACCTGTTTTTTTTGCAAAAAGCCAGTTAACGATAGCTGTCCTGGCACCTCCGATATGAAGATATCCGGTCGGGCTGGGTGGAAAACGTACTATTACTTCTTGTGTCATTTCAACTTTACCTTTCTTTATAACTCATTAGCCATAAGTTCTCGCAACATACTGAAACAATTAAATTCCAAATTATTTCCCCTTTCCTTTAATGCCCATCTCAACGGGGAACGCGGAAGACTTTTTTGAGGTAAATTGTCTATTATGCCTTACTTTACAAATAGAAGCAACACCGCTAAAATTTTTCCTCAGGATTCGTCCACATTCCTTAATATTTTAAGCTCCGATACATCCCGCCTGGTTGCGTTGCGAACTTGTTTTTGTGCGAACCCCTTAGAAAGAATAAACAGTAAAAACAGATTGTAAAAGCTTTTTCAATCGAAAAATGAAAAAATCTCTTTACTCAATGCCTTTTATGCAATAAAAAGTTAATAAGAAATGTGACAAACCAATTAAAAATAATGGAGTTAAAATAGCTGTGATTGAAGAAAATATTATAATTCATAAAGTGGAAGTCAGTACAAAAGGGGAAAAGTACAGCGGAATTGTTTCATTGATACTTGTACAGAAAGAAGACGGCTGGACATATGATGTCGAAAATATGAAACATGGGAATCTATCCTTGATATGGAGAACCAAAACACCTGAAAAAGCTTCCGAAAAACTAAGGAATATTTACAAAGACAAAATTTGGGATTTTAAGATCGTAGAATAATTGATGGCTTTGTAAAAAATCAATACGAAAGCCCTAAGGAACGGGGACGAAATAACTTCCCCAACTATGCATCACAGCTTCAGGCCGTCTTTGTCCGATCTCA
>DAOURZ010000014.1 GCA_030627475.1 Deltaproteobacteria bacterium
ACTGTGCTATTATTTCGGCCAGCTTTGTTCTCAGAAGCGGATCAGTAGTGGTAATCAGTTGTTCCTGAAGCGCCTTGCTTTGTGTCGCAACATTTTCAAGAGACTGTTGCCGCAGAAATTCACTCATACCATTAACGTAATAGCCAAGTATCCTTTGAGCTATCTTTGGATCTTTAAAAAGAAAGCCAAGCTTCAGGACACCACTCTTCTTGTCCGCCTTAATCTCCAGCTTGCCCTGAATGGATTTATATGCATCCTGTAGCGTGGGTGGTTCTTCGGTCTTCCAGGTCTTTGTTTGTTCATCCCAGGAATCCTCAAAAATAATCTGCATCAGTTTATGCTTTTCAACCAGATTATTTGTCATTTCGCGGCTTTTCAGGACAATCTCGAACTTTTCCAGAGAACCCGCCCCTCCGATCCCGACCTGAGATGCAACCATTGCGCCGAATCCGCCCAAGGCAGACAGGCTGCTGCTCAAAGAGGCCTTCTCCTGTTCAATCGGGATGATGGTACATTCTGACCGGTATATATTGGTCAATATCAGACTGTATATCACAGCAGCCACGCCCGCAATAAAAACAAAGAAAAATATTATCCGCTTGTATTTCAGCAGAACAATAAACATATCCAGCAGATTAATTTCGTCTTCGCAGGGTAGATAATTTTCCGGGTATTGTTGCTGCAAGGATTCCTGGTTATTCATTATTTTCTCCAAAAATATATGATTCGGAACTTACTACATAAGACCGCTTTAACACATCTTTTTCTCAAAAAGCGCTCAACTCAGGTTTGTCCACATAGCCTGGCTATTCCATCAACTTTTGTGCCTGCCCTGATGATGGCATGCAAAAACCGACTTGTTCTCCATAAGCTCACCAAAATGTATAACCCCTTGAAATCATTAAAAACAACCATACCTATCCGGTTAATGCGCAACAACCGGATAGGTATGGAAAAACCTTAAATTTTTTAATACGCTTTTTTCTACAGTTTTGAAATAAGCTCTGCTGTAACTGATTTTATATCAGCAGCGCCATCCAGAGTAACGTATTTAACAGCTCCGCCTTTTTCAGCAATATCTTTGAAATAATATGCTGCTGCAAGTGTTCCTGTGTCTGCGTCATAGTAAATGCCGTGGCGTTTGTCGATGGCTCCCTCATCCTGGTCATCGGCTCTTTTGGTTAATTCGCCGCCACATACCCGGCATTTGTCTCCATCAGGCTTGATGGCGTCAATAAAGATATTGTTGGGATGATTGTTATCATTTACACAAAGTCTGCGTCCCATAATTCTGTCTTTGGCGATCTTGCGATCAAGAAGTATTTCCACAACAATATCAAGATTCATACTTTCTGCTTTGAGCGCTTCATCAAGCTTGATTGCCTGGTTCTTGTTTCTTGGAAAACCGTCGAGTAGCCAGCCGATTTTACAATCATCTTGTTTCAGACGATCAAGTATCATCGGTATTGTAATTTCGTCCGGTACTAATTCGCCTTTATTGATATATTCCTTGGCCTGTTTACCAAGCTCAGTTCCGCCCTTTATATTGTCACGAAAAATAGCGCCTGATTCAATATGAGCAGCCTTGTATTTATCCTTTACAATAGCTCCCTGAGTTCCTTTTCCGCTGCCGTTTGGACCAAAAAATAAAATGTTCATAAAATTCTCCTTTCTCAGTAATAATATTTTGTTATAATTTCCGGTTCTTCGTTAAGAAAATTGTGCAATAACCCATAGTCTCTATGAAAAATTGTTACAAAAAACTGACGTTTCTTACTATATAAATAGGTATATAATGTCAAGAGATTGAAGCTTTAAGTTTTTAACTCGTCAGTCCAAAATCAAAAAACGTGTATTGACCGACTAAAACCGTGCCTGCCTGAATGGAATTTTCGTTCCAATATTATTTACTTATAGTTATCCTCTCAGGTATCATTTCAGGAGATACGATAACGTTTTTGTTTGCATTTTTATAAGCCGGCTCTACATCTTTTTCAAGCAGGAAAAGACCGGTATTCCCGTGGCATGAATTGCATGTTTTGTTTTGCGGGGTCTTTTTCCTGATATTATGTGGTGTTGCAGGTTTCCATGTTGGAAGTCTGTCAAAATTGGAAAGGCCATTATCAACATAATAACCAAAGGTTTCCTGATCCACAGGAATATGGCGTACTACAACAAATTTTTCGGGCCTTTTTTTGCTTTTAAGAGAATTAAAACCTATCTTGAAATCAATGGTTGAACGTCTGGTTTTAAAATATTTAATGCCCTGTTTGTCCTTTCCAACATGACAGCCATAACAATTCTTGTACTTTACGGAATGACAGACCTGACAACTGACTCTGTCTTTGTGCGATATGTGCTGATCTGCGTTTTTTGACTTTAAATCATAGATATTCATGTGGCAGTCCAAACACTTCGGACCGTTTTCAACCTCATAACGGTTTGCGTAATCTCTTCCGTCTCCATGCATTTCATCTGCCGTGTGACATTTGCTGCATTTAAAGTATTTTTCTTTGTGTATATCGGGAGGCATTCCTTTATTTTCACCAAAATATTCATTTTTTATACGGCTTCCGTGACAGGCTGTGCAAACCAGGTTCATTGGGGGCCTTTTCTGAAAAATATGGCCATCCAGCAGCCCTCCTCCCACAGCTTCGGGACGGCTGATGTGGCATTGACCGCAACTGCTGTGGCAAGAACTACAATGATTTTTTCTTGCATCATCAACTTTTGAATGCATAATTTTGTCAACGCTTGACCGTTTATCAATATTTTTTTTAAATGGTCCAAGATTAACATGAAGACTGGTTTTGTAGTGTCTGGCAATATCATCGTGACATGATCCGCATGTGCTTGAAGGATCAGGGTATGAAGGATCTTTTATTACACCTTTGTGCGCTGTTTTCCAGTCAGGATCCTCCGGATTTCCTCCGTGACATTCATGACATTCAATTTGACCATGATTTTCGTCTTCTGTAAAAAGAGAGTCAACAAACACCCTCTCATGCGGAGCCAACGGCTCCACAGAACCTCCTCAGCCTTCACCTGAGTTTTCAGAAGAAATTGCAGGTTTGTACTGACCGGTTTCAGCTATTTCCCGTGTGATTTTTATAAGATTTTTAGCGCTGGTATGACATGCAACACACTGATTTACATTCTCGGCACACTGAAGATTGCTACTTGCATTATACAATAGTAAAAAAGCTGAAATTAGAAAAATGATAGTCGTTAATTTAATGAGTTTCATTTTTTAATACCTCCACTATATCTCTGCCAAATGCTTTTTGTTGCCATTTTTTCATTTTTTTAATTTTTGATAGATCCTTGACATAAGCCGGATTTTGTATTGCGATTGAGGTTATAATTGTTTTATTGCAGATTATAGCCGGATCTAATCCTGTTTCTCTCGCTTTTGAATCTCTCCAGCGCTTAATAACTTTTGTTCTTAATGGAACTTCAGTTAGTAAAAGAGGAACTTTTTTGCACGGATAAACAGGCAAAGCAACCGAGGGTAATGTCAGGGAATTGTTTATTGCCTTGACCAGGGCATCACCATACATGTCGAGTTGTTTTGGGCTTAATGTTTTTATTTTTTCTAACTGTTGTTTATTAACAGGTCTTTTCCTGACAATTTTCATTATAGAATCATTGCCGATTATTTTGAACAAAGGCTTGTCTTTTTTTTCGGCTATGCTTGACCTAAACCGAAGAAGTGCTTCAAGCACAGCAAGAGATTTACGGTCTAACTTGCCGGCTCCTTTGAATTTTATAAATAATGGTTCGTTATTGAGTGAGGCGGGCCTGACTTTGCTTAAAACTTCACATTCTTCATTAACCCATGAAATCCGCTCAATTTGTTTGAGTTCTTTTTCCAGAATTTCTGCAAGTTTAATAAGATATTTTGTATCGTTTACGGCATATTCTATCATTTCTTCCGGCAGAGGTCTTTGTGACCAGTCTTTTTTCCTGTATTTTTTATTAAGACTGATCTCGAATCTTTTTTTAAGTACTGCATTTAGACTCGTTTCCCTGATTCCTAAAAACATACAGGCAATCTGGGTATCAAAAAGATTTTTTATCTCTATATTAAAATCCCTGTAAAGACTGCGTACATCGAAGTCGGCTCCGTGAAAAATTTTTTTGATATCACGCCGTGAAAAAAGGCTTTTAAGCGGTGAAAGATCTTGAATCTGTAAAGGATCAATTACAACCTGTTTTTTTTTCGTAGCAATCTGGATCAGGCAGACCTTTTCTTTAAAATGATACATTGAGTCCGCTTCCACATCAACCGCAATGGACTTTTCCTTCTTTAAATCTCTTGTAATTTTTTCAAGATTTGTTTTAGTATTTATTAGATTATAGTTCGTTATCATAAATAAACAATCTTTTTCCCTTGACCTGAATGACCATTTTGCTTACCCTGACAAAAAACTGGAACGAGTAAACCACTGAATTCTTTTTTATAACCAAAAGAAGATATAAAAACAACTTATAATTTTATTCCCTAGTGAGAAGATAATGATAAACATAACTTTTCCGGATGGAAGTATAAAAAATTTTGAGAATGCGCCAACCGGCCTGGATGCAGCCAAATCCAGGTTGGTGCTGAGATGGACACATGGAAAAGATGGCAAAATATGCTGATATTTCCTATGGTAACATGTTGCAGATGATTTTGCAGGTAGCCGAGCAAATGGTCGAAACCCAGCAGAGGTAATCATAAATACTGTTGCGATATTATACTCCTATTCCAAAGAAATTTATGATGAGAGAATTGAGCGATTTTTTTAGAACAGAATAAGAATAGTAACGGGTTGCAATCTCATAGTTATAATTTACCATTTTTTCTCTTTTTTCAGGTGATTCAAGGATTTCCCTTACTTTTTGGACTGTTTTTTTAGTTAGAAATCCATCCATGACTATCAGATCAAAACCTTTTGGCTCTATGTCTCGTACAAATGTGGCATAACGGTTTACCAGCATGGGTTTTCGAAAGTAAATAGCTTCAAGAAAGGCATTGCCAAATCCTTCGTATAGGCTGGGATAGGTTATAAAGTCAGCATGGGGGTAGACATTCCAGAGCGAATATTGATTCGGATTTTTCAATCCATCGTTGATTGGATCAGCTAAACCGGCATCAAACAAGCGAAGATCTACACCTTGATCTTTTGCATTTTCTATAAGCCATTCGGCATATTCAAATCCTTCATCTCCTGTTTCGTGTGATATTACGAGCTTATAGCGTGGATCTTTCAAGTCGTGGACAAGTTCAATTGCATGTTCGATTCCTTTTCGCTGAATAACCCTTGATGGCTGCAAAATCATAACATCATCCGGCTTTAGTCCAATTGAATTGCGGAAATCCTCTGTGCGCTTTTCATCCACAAATGGAGGATTTTCAAAATCCAGCACATTAGGAATAATGGTTGACGAAATTCCGGTGCGATGAGCCAGTTCTTCTTTAGCTGCTGAATTAATTACCACATGTTCAATATTAGGCAGAGTAGGAGGAAAGGCCATTTGAATATATTCGTTCACCGCATTAACTGTAAAACGCAACCTTTCCCAGTAAAAATCATGATGGTGCGCAATAGTCGGAATCTGAGTTTCAGCAATGATCTCTGTTAAGGCCAATCCAAGAGGAACATGCATGGGAATGGTTAAAACATTTTCGGCTATCAGCATGTCGATTTTAAAATTTTCTATGAATTCATAGAGTTTTGCTTTCAAATAGGATCTTAGGAAATGAATTGCCTCGGTTACATCGGAACTCCTTCCTTTTTTACCAACAACCTGGCCATTGATCCAATTGTTTTCTTTATGCTTAAAGAAGGCCTCCGGTACCAGAAAGCTGTTTTGCGGATTCCTGTCAAGTTCACCGGCAAACCAGAAACAGGAATGTCCGCTTTTTTTTATAACCTGTGCCCACTTGCTTGATTCTAATGTAACTCCGTCTGTTCCCGCAAATCGTGTTGAAACAAATCCGATGTTCTCGCCCATTAATAATTTTCCTCTTTAAGTTTCAAAGGCTTTGTTCCCTCCGGATAAGATCGTATATGCACATCTTGCTGCGGAAAGGCGATCTCGATTTTTCTTTCATTAAAGAGCCTGTTTATTTCAAACCTTACATCTGTTTCAGCTATGAGCATATTATCTATATCTGTCCATACTCGCAGGGTAAAAATAAGGGCGCTGTCTCCAAAATCTGAGAACAATACATCAGGTCTTGGATATTTTAGTACTTTTGGAATCTTGTGTGCTATTTCAAAAAGAGTTTTCCTGACAAGTTCTATATCTGAGCCATAAGCAACTCCTACTGTAATTTTCCGACGCAGTCGTAAATCCTTAAAACTCCAGTTGGTAACCTGCTGGCTTATTAAATCAGAGTTAGGAATAATAAGAGAAGCGTTATCGTATGTTTGAACAATTGTTGAACGAACATTAATTTTTGTTACTGTTGCCCATGTTCCGTTAATCTCTATAGCATCTCCGACCTGTATGGGACGTTCTAAAAGAAGAATAATCCCGCTGATAAAATTGTTGAAAATATTTTGCAGGCCGAAACCAAGTCCAATACCAAGCGCGCCAAAGGCAACAGTCAGGGATGTTGTATTAAGCCCAAAAGCGTGAAGAGCGGCTAATATGCCAATCATCCAGAATAAATAAACGGTTATGGTTGTTATGGAATCACGGAGTCCAGGTTCCATGCGGCTTGGAGCCAGAATCTTTTTTTGAAGAATATATCTCCAGAGACGGGTCGCTGCATGTGTGAAAAAGATAATAAGAAAGGCGTATATAAGCCCCATCAATTTGAGCTGCATTTTCCCTATGTGAAAGGGATAATTTAGAACTTTTATAAAACTTTCGAGTATAGTTTGCCTTGGTCCCCATGTTATAATTAAGAATATGATAAGGCTTGCAAACCATAGCAGCCAGCAGAATCTTATAAAAAGCCATCTAAAAGGGTAGGAGGCTTTAGTGGATAAATCCTTGTCTGATTCCGAGATCCTCCTAATTGAAAGATTCCATTCCATGAGTAGAAAATAAAACAGAACGCCTAATATCAGAATAACAGCGCTCCATCCCCATGCTTTATACCAATAAAGGGCTAAAGGACCATAGCCGGCAAGCTCGAAAAGAGGTCCGCCGCCCGTTATAGTGTAACTCAAACAAAAGACTATGGTTTTTTGAATTGATATTTTGCGTGATTTTTCACCTGCTGGAATGTCATGGGAATTATTAAACTGTTTAAGGAATAAGATGTTCCATGCAAAGAGAATTATTTCAAAGATAATTCGCAATACAAGCAAAATAATGTTTGGGCTGCCTATTAACCATACAAGAATTACATAAGGAATTGCAAAAATGCGTATTATAATAAGAAGCGAACGCAGATAAGGCAATAACTGTTCAGGAATCTGATATCTTTTGTTTTGATTCCATAATTTAAGCAGATCAAACCCCCATCTCGTAAAAAGAAATATCAATAATATATAAATAGTAACCTTTATTAAGGGAGCTGTGGAATAAAAAAGGCGAATTTTGGCATAGATATATATGAATAATATCGTTCCCATAAGTGGAAGTGAACGGTGAAATACCTGTAGAACAAGCAGCCGACATGGATACTGTTTACTAAAAGGTTTAAGCTCAAGACTTTTACAGTAATTTTTTAATCGAAAGAGCAGAAACTGAAAGATAATAAATATAATAAAGAAGGTAACGATAAGAAAATTTTCGGAATTCCAGATAGCCGTTAGTTCTTTCGCCCAGAAATCCTTTGAAAACATCGAAAAAATTTTTTCGGAAAGCCGGTTAAGCTCTTTTCCTATTTGTTTCAATTCCAGAGCTTTTAATGGATTAATGCCACGTTCAAAAAGTTCCTGTTTTTTCCTTTCATATATTTGCAGCTCGAATTTTTTTGATAATTCAGCAAGAGCATTTTGAATATCTTCCATACGATCTTTTTGTTCTGAGTATATTTTATTAAGTTTTTCGAGCAGGTTCCGTTCAGTTGAAAGATCTTTTATTAACACCTCAATATTGCTTAAAAGGGCAGCCGTTTGAGGATCTTTGGCGCCTTGAGTTTTTATTTCTGCGAGTTGTTTTTCATTAAGAGCATGCTGTTCCTCTGCGCGCTGCAGCGATTCATTTACCGTGATTAGTTTTTGATTTGTTTCTTTAAGATTTGCAGATATGCTATCCAAAGAAGCTCTGTTATCTGTCCATGCCTTTTCAAGATTTTCAATTTTTGTTTTTGGAATAAGGAGAAGATTCCCATACGATGAAAGCTGAATTTTGTACACATTAAGCTCAGTGGCCATCGCTTTTTGTAGGCCCTGAGCCCTGTTGAGCTCTTCTTTTAGCTGATCAATATTTTCTTTTTCCGTGTTAAGCGCATTTTCAATGGAAATTTTAAGATCAATGTATTCAACCTTTTCCTTTGATGCTTCTTTTTCCTTTTCTTGAGCTGCTCCACTATCTGGTAAGAATGAGAGCCCTAAAAAAAGAGTTAAAAAAACAACTATTACAAAATGATTGGTGTTGGTTTTTTTCATAGCCATGACTTTCTTTTAAAGAAACATATCATTTCATCACCAACGGACTCGTCTTTTTTATTTTTACCCGAACTTTTTGAGAAGTTACAACCTTGGCCCTTGCCAAAACCTCATGAATCACTGTCCATTTATTTTTGATGTCAGGACTCAGAGATTTCAATAAGCAAATTGTCTAATGAAAAAGTCTTTATGCGTTTTATGATTTTATCCGCCTCTGTTAGATCCAGATATTTTGTAATTGGGTTGGGTATAGCCACACAATATAAGTTTGCCGCTTTCGCCGCTGAAATGCCTGGCGGAGAGTCTTCAAAAACTATAGCCTCGCTTGATTTTACTTTTAGCTTTTTTAACAGGGCATTATATATATCTGGCGCAGGTTTCTTATTTTCTACATCATCTCGGCATGTTATACAATTAAATAGGTTTATGATTTTCAACCTGGTCAGATGAAATGTAACGTTATCGTGTTTGCCGTTTGAGCCTAAACCGACCAATAATCCTTTTTTCGAACATTCCTTAATTAAGTTAACAATTCCCGGAAGAGGACGCAGGCTATTTCTTAAAGACTCATATAAATTTCTTCGTAAATAATCAATATCTCCTATTTTTATTTTATCCCTGTATTTACATTCTTTAAACAAGATTCGCGCAGGATCAAATTCCCCCATAGGGTTGTCAATTATTTTCACCCACTTCTTAATATTCAAATTGCAATTATATGCCTTAAATACTCTTCTCCATGATTCATATTCTGCAACTTTTGAACTTATGATAATTCCGTCAAAATCAAAAATTACTGCTCTTATTTCAGGTTTCATATTTGCTTGAGTCAATTATTGAAATCCTTTACTTTAAATCCACAGATTACGCAAATTATACAAATTGTCGTGAGTTATTGGGTTAAATTCCCGGAAGCTTGTTGCGGCGTAATTAGTAAGCAACAATCGTGCCACATTCCTAACATAGTGAGAATACTATGTTTTGTATAATTATCACGAGCAAAAATCAGAACTGACAATTCTGATTTTATAGAATGGAATTCGATCAGGCATATGATGGAGCGATGGACGTAATGCAGTCTGTTAAAATAATGGAGAATTGAACAATGCGAACTTTGAGTTCCGGTTTTTTTTGATTACCGGAATTCAAAGTTCTGAAATATTGCTAAGGCTGGCGGGGGCTTTAAACTCTTCCTTTCTGACACCATGTTTTTTCATCAATTTATGTAGTTGACGAGTGCTGATTCCGGCAGTCTCAGCGCTTTCTTTTATTCGGCCATTGTTTGCAGCCAAGAGTTCCTTTAAATAGCACCTTTCCGTCTGTACTATGACTGTGCGTCTCACCTCCGCCAAGCTGAGAGAAATGTTCGGCTCCACCTGTACTACTTGCGAAGGATTTGACGTAAAAAGCTCGTCAGGAAAACTTTCAGTCGTTAATATCGGAGAGAATTCCAGTATGTAGGCACGCTCCATAAGGTTTTCCAGCTCACGGATGTTTCCTGGCCATGAGTACTTTCCAAAAGCATCAATGACATGAGGATGAACGTCATAAATCTCTTTCAGATCAAATTTCTTCAGCCTTTTAAGAATGACCTCAATAATATATGCGATGTCCTCCATTCTTTCTCTTAGGGGCGGAATCTCAAGTGGAAAGACATTTAACCGATAATAGAGGTCTTTTCTAAATTGGCCGGCCTCGCACATGTTCTTTAAATCCGCATTTGTGGCCGCTATCACCCTCACATTGGCCTTGATCGTTTCTTCTCCACCAACGCGATGAAAAGTCCCATCCTGAAGTATCTCCAAGAGCTTGATCTGTGCAGATGGCGTAATGGTGCCGATTTCGTCAAGGAAAATCGTGCCCCCCTGGGCAATCTCAAACTTGCCAAGTTTTCTCCGAACTGCTCCTGTGAATGCCCCCTTTTCATGTCCGAACAGCTCGCTTTCCAAAAGGGTATCCGGGATCGCTCCGCAATGAACGCTGATGAATGCGCCATCCTTTCGGTTGCTATGCTGATGAATCAGTCTTGCCAGCACACCTTTTCCCGTTCCTGTTTCACCGCTCAGAAGAACCGTGCTTTTGGTTGGCGCTACTGACCGCACCTTATCAAAGAGTCTTTTCATCAAGGGACTTTTCGTGCGCACGATTTCAAGTGAATCCTCCTGCCAGAATCTGTCTCGAAAATAATCAAGCTCCGATTCCATAATAATAGATTCATAGATGCTCTGGGTAATATGGTTGACCTCATCCGGATTGACAGGATAGGTCAGGTAATCGCTGGCTCCCGCCTTAACGGCCATTACAGCCTCTCTGATCATTTCCTGAGATGACATGGCGATAATTTGAGCTGTCGGATACGCATGCCAAAATGGTTGCAATGCCGTCTTATAGTTGTTGTTAAGCATTGACTCACGAAGAATTTCTACATCTATAAACAGGAATTCATACCGCTTTTTCCGGGACATCTCCAAACAGTCATCCTTGCTGGATACCGCATCGATCCTGTATTCGGATCGCAAGCTTGTCCGGATCGCATTACAAGCCGATTGATTTTTAGAAGCAACCAGAACGGATTTCATCCATACCTCCACTGTCACGTCAATAGTGATTAAGATTAGAGCAATTCATTATCATAGCTCAAAAACTTCGAGTTCTTTCCCGCATATTGCACGAAAAGCCTAAAGCCTTCAACACAAAAAACAGAACTATTTGTTCTTATATAAATTAATTCTTATCACCTGAAATCTGCATAAACAATCTCGAAAAATTTAAATTACTAATAGTTTCAATTGGTTTAATTATATCTGTTTAAATCTTAACAAAATGGCACAATTGTTGCTTCCTAAAAATGCTTTCTGAAATATCGTTCAGAATAACCATCAATTATAACAATAAATAACGGAGGTAACAGTATGAAAAGAAAAATGTCAATCTTTACAGTCAGCGCTATGGCTTTCCTGATGGTATCAATGTTTCTTTCAACAAATGTATTAGGTGAAGAAGTCACCATCAAAGGTAGGGTTAATGGTAGCTATCAAATTGTAACCGAAGACGGACAGATTTATGAAGTAGCATATAGCGAAAAAGGTGACGAGGTTGTTTTTCAGCATATTGGCAAAATCGTAAAAGCAAGTGGAACAATTGAAAAAAGTGATGAGGGAGAGAAAAACATCATTACTATTATTTCCTATGAAGTTGAAGATAAAAATATAGAATAATAATTTAAGGTAATTGCACACAAATTCGCAACATTTATAATTTTGTGTGCAATTACCTGATTTAATCAAAATTAAATATGCAGTGGGAATCCATCCTCCAGCTATTACTTTAAATAAATGAGGGAGTAACAATTTAAATGGATAAAGAGCTTATCCCTTGCCCTAAGGACCCGAGAAATCAATATTTTCCTGAATATTGTGAAGAAATATTCAGGAAGGGGAATATACGATACTGGTGTAAGGAATGTCCGCAAT
>DAOURZ010000144.1 GCA_030627475.1 Deltaproteobacteria bacterium
ATTCCTGAGAGCAGCATCAGGATCTCCTGTGGCCCATATTGATAGCATGGAATCGCCTACAACGTCTGACACAATTCCGCCGTGTTTCATTACCGGTTGAAAAATAGCTTTATAATATCTGTTCATAAAGCTGCTGAGTTCCTCCGGATTCATGGTTTCCGACAAAGTGGCATATTGTTCTGCATCGGTGTACAAGCACGTTCCATAAACCATCCGGCTATTTGTCCTGATATGTGATATATTTCCTGCAACCTGGTCTACAACTTTGTCGGGCAAGTAATATCCAAAGGCCTTTCTGATATTCTTACGCTCTTTATGCGTGTTGCAATATTTCCAGATCAAAGTAACGAAAAATGCAAGGGGCGCCTGAACCAACAAAGGAATGATTAGAGGATACCAATCTGCGGTGTTGTTAAACTGATACTGGGCAACAATCAGATAAACGGCGCTCAGACCAACTACACTTGCTCCGGCGATAAGCGCAGGCAGAAGAAAACAGAGAATGCCGAGCCCCAATCCCCAAAAAAAGATAGTCGCAAGATGAGCAAGAAGTCCAAGTGGTTCAACAGACATATCCTCCAGCATGTTTGCAAAAGCAGTAGCAGCAATCTCAACACCACTGATATCCACTCCTGTTGGTTGAGAAAAAACCGTATAAAAGCCGTCTTTCTGTTCCGGCCGCAATCGTTCCGAAAGTCCGACAAACACAGCTTTACCGTTTAGATCAAGTTGTTTCCGGTTAAGGACGGATCTCTCGTCATTCCGCAGTAATTGATAATAGGGAATTGTCAATATAGTGCCGGGAGGGCCATAAAAATTAAGGTAGCGACTTTCTGAGCCCTGATAGATTCTTATCAATGCCTTGAGGAGCTGATAATTTTTCGGGTCAAAAGACAATGACATTGTATCTTC
The DNA here is from genome assembly GCA_030627475.1 of Deltaproteobacteria bacterium. GTDB lineage: Bacteria > Desulfobacterota > Desulfobacteria > Desulfobacterales > ETH-SRB1 > B13-G4. The sequence continues at coordinate 913 of DAOURZ010000144.1, forward strand.
AAGCTCGTTCAACATCTTTTTTGCAATCAAGGGCTCTTTATCGAATATATTTCTTAAAATCAGTGCAAGCTGTTCAACCCGTTTGGTTCTTATTATTTCATCTGTGTCAACAGGCATCTTGTTTGCATGATAAGGAGCAACCTTTTTCAGCGTGCGAAGAAACTCATCGCACGCCTCTAATGCAAAGAGATGGAACACGACTACCGGCAATGTCGGTTTGTCTTCGGCGCCTCCTTTAAACCTCCAGTACTGGCTTACCTTAACAGGCACTTTAGGCAAGACAAAAGGTGCTATGGCAATTGCAGATTGAGCAAGCAAAGGAATCGGCTGCACCAGTTTTACAGTGTGCAGATTTCCTGTATGTACTCCGTCCTTGTCAGTTAAAAAAATTGTCTCCTTTTCCACAGATTCACACAGAACAACATTATGTGCGTTTTTAATGGAATCGGCAAATATACTGTTATGATCAGGGTTGCGGACTTCATCAAAAAGCACATCAAATGCAATAACCGCAACGCCTTGTTTTGTCAGAATTTCAACGAGTCGTGCATGTAAAGAACGAGGCCATTTTCCCGGATCCGGCGGCAGGTTGAGATTCCTGGCGGAAACCCTGTCCATCGTCACTATGATGACATCAGATGGAACTTTTCGGTCTCCCCTTCGAGTAAACAGAAAATCAAGGCCGATATCTTCTTCGAGCTGAGACGCTATTGGAACAAAGCACACTCCCAATACGCCTGTAAGCAACCCCACAAGCATGGCTTTACAGAGATTAGACATTGTGACAGGATTTTCATCAAACGTTTATATTATATGTAATTTCAGGTGGTTGCGACAACGGTTTATGCCCTACGGATTGATATCATTTTGTTTGTTTTACTATGAGTTGTTTTAATGACATTGGTAATGAATTGATTTTTTTATTCAAATTTGGAAGTACAAGCCTATATGCAATATCAACTACTGAATATTTTTCTAAATTCAACAATTGCTTGTACTCATCCAGAAATGTAGTATGTAATTCATGTTCCAACTTATTCCGATATATATCATAACAAAGGTGGGAAAAATAAAGAATGGTGGTATTATCTAATATTTCCGCTGGAATATTGGTCGGATGTACAAATTCAGGAAAAAGCTGGAATTCAATACTTTTCCAGATAACATCCGGCAGATTCCATGATTTTAATAAAAGCCCTCCGATCTGAGATTGATCCAGGCTGTCAATAAACATCGCCAATTTGGGATTTTGCTTTTTTAGCAAAAGGATAACTATCCGTCCAAGATCGTGCATTAATCCTATTGTGGATAGCTGTACCGGTTTACCGACTCGTGTTTCCTGAGAAAGTGCGAATGAAATATGCGATATATTCACGCAGTGGGAATGTAGTTTCTGAAAACTCGGGATATTCGGCATGGTTAGGCGAAGACTCTCGGCAATGACCAACTGGTACAACTCGTTAAAACCGAACAAAACGATAGCGTGGTTAATATCGGAAATCTTTTTCTGAAATCCGTAATGGGCTGAATTGATAGTTTTTAAAACAATGCCGACAAGAGAAGGATCTTTCTTTATCTGTTCAGCGATTTCTCTTGATGAGATTCGACCGTCCATCAAATTATTAGCGAGAGTAGTAACAAAAATCGGCAATTTGGGGATTTTTTTTAATATATTCCGAACCATTTCCGAGTTTTGTAAGCCGGTTATCCCCTGAGTACGCTCACGATAAATGTCCTTTATCAGTTTAATGTTCTTGTCAGCAAGTTTCTTCTCTCTTTCTTCGAGCTGACAAATCCGTTGTATGGCAAGAGCATTTAAACGCTTAAAGAAAAATAATTGGGTTTTTTCTTCAAGGGCATCCAATGTTTTTTTATTCACTGTCATAATACTCGACGGTTCAGCGGCTACGACAGATGCCGTCCTTTGAATCTTCGTAACAAGGCCAAAACCACCAACCCAGTCACCTTTGTGCAAAAAGACAGCTACTTTTGCCTGTCTTCCCGCCACTTCCATGATCCTTATCTTTCCGTTCAAAATTAAATAAATCGTTTGGTCGATATCACCTGCTTTTATCAAGATATCACCTGGCTGCAACTTTTTAACAGTCGCCAAACTGTACAATATGTGTATCTCTTTTTCACTTAGCCCATTAAATTGCACATGCTGTTCATTCCGGCTTTTTTTCACTATTTTTCCCATACTATCCTTCCAATCAAGATCACAATAAGAAACGTGAACGAAATAACTTCACCAGGCAGGCGCACAGATTTGGGTCGAATTTGTCCAAATCTCAAATATAGGCTTTCAGGGTCACAAAAGTTGATGAAATAGCGAGCTCTTTCGATATGTTTGGGAAGGGGAAGAACGGCAATCGGCAGGACCGCGGCAATCAGGCAAAACTACGTTGCCGGAACACTTTCTATACAAACAGGGCTGTGCATCTCTTTCAAATGATTGAGCTGTAGAAAGTGTCCCGCTTTAAGTTGGTAGCCGCTTCCAATCAGGGTAACTTTGATTTGATACAGCGATTTTGATTTTTTGTTCTTTTTTATCATTGTGACCTACATATTAAGGAACGTGGAAATAAATTGAAAAAACTACAAAAACCGACTCTATTTTAAGTAACCAAGCTCTTTGGGAAGTGGTACACCTTTTCCCATTGTATCCTCCCCGTAATTGACACCGGTAAGAATTTTAATGTCTCCTAACGCACGAACATCTCCTTCAAATCTAACCTTGGTTCTGTTTTCCTTCTGAATCTTTCCCCCTGCCCATTGTATATCAAGAACACTGCTCGCATCGAATCTGTCTTCTCCTACACAAAGTTCCACCTGACCACCATAGTGCTGGACAATCTTGGCAACAAGAAGGCTTGGTCTGCTGTGAAAACCCAGTTTAACCGGAACTCCTACAAAAATTGAAGACCGCTCAATGTTTTCATTTAATATCTCACTGGCCAGATTTTTACCGGTTTTCAGGAATTGACAAACATAATAAAGTCCGTAATTAATTGTCCGATCAAGAAGAATTCCAGGATCAACAAATAATGATAGCTGCTCCTGAACCTTTTTATAGATATTCTTATAACCTGCCTCGTGGAGGTGGCGCTCATAAAAATGCAGAAGCCTTCCTATCATTTGAAGAAGATGAAATACAACTGAAAAACAACCGCGGAGATCCTTGAGTTTCCTGTTACCGAACCTGTATCCACCATGTATTACATAAGTATCAAAAGCGGACTGAAGGTTGTGTACGAGCATCTCAAATCGTCTCATCTCAACCTCATTGATCTTGTCAGGAACAATCGCCAATATCTTTTTAGAATCATATGGTTCATAAAAACCAAAATGATCAAAATTTGATGCAATACTTAGAAACTCGCTGGCAATTTTAACTATATTCTTCTTCTGCAAATCTTTGTCTTCATCATCAATATCATAATCAAGCAAATCATTTGTTGTAACACCGGGAAATTCAAAAACATCGAAATTATCATCCGGTATGGATATATTTAATCGACGGGCTTCATCAAGAATAACCGGAGTAAGTTTCTTTATAGATTCTATCAAAAAATTAAATGTTGCCCAGCCTTCCTTTGCAAAGTCTTCATTATGCACAAGATCATAAAAAACAAGGCGGTTTAAAATATGCTTCTGGGAATAGCTGCCAATGCTCAAATGCCTGACAGAAGCAGACAATTCTCTATAATAATACCAGTTCTTATTATTTTTTGCACCGTGATAATCAAGAAAATCTTCGAGAATCTGAGATGAAGTTACAAGTTCTGCAAAAAGCTTTTTTGTAAAAAAACCACTGGTTGAATCAAGATGTGAAATGTAAACGCAAT
>DAOURZ010000403.1 GCA_030627475.1 Deltaproteobacteria bacterium
TGATGAGGGTGAGTTAGATGAAAAAGTGGTTGTTCGGAATTTCCGAATAACCACTCAACACGGTGCAATTAAAGGGAAAACCCAAAGCAAAGATGTTAAACATTATAATCTGGATGTAATTATTTCAGTTGGTTATCGTGTAAAGTCACAACAGGGTACACAGTTTCGTATCTGGGCTACACAACGGCTGAAAGAATATATCATCAAAGGATTTGCCTTAAATGACGATCGTTTTAAATCTGGCAGCTCAATGAATTATTTTAATGAGCTGCAAGAGCGAATCAGAGAAATCCGTCTTTCTGAACGTTTCTTCTATCAAAAAATTAAAGATATTTATGCTACCAGTATTGATTATGAAGCCGGCGATGAAAAAACAATCATGTTTTTCAAGGTGATACAAAATAAACTGCTGTGGGCTATAAGCCGGCAAACAGCAGCTGAATTGGTTTACAGGCGGGTTGATGCATCGCTTTCATTGATGGGAATGATATCTTATGACAAAAAAAATTCTATAACTATAAAAAAAGCGGATGTCAACATTGCCAAAAATTATCTTAATGAAGATGAAATGAAACTCCTGGGTTTGCTGGTAGAACAATATCTGGCATTTGCTGAAACAATGGCTCAGCAGCAAACACCAATGTATATGAAAGACTGGATTGATCGTTTGGATATTATTTTACAGATGAATGGCCGGGAACTGCTTACTCATGCCGGAGAAATCAGTCATAAAATGGCGCTTGAAAAATCAAATGTGGAATACAAAAAATACAGGAAAGAAATAAAGAGTATTCAAAGAGAGCATAGCCTGAAAGAGATTGAAGAGGATATAAAAAAGCTGGAAGAGTCTAAAAAATGAAATTCACAGAAGAAAAATTAGAACAGACATTTATAGAGCTTCTGGGAAATGAGGGTTTTCCACATCTTTCAGGTAATAATATTTCCCGATCAGATGATGAAGTGTTAATTGAAGATGATTTAAAAAACTTCCTGCTTTCACAATATAAAAAAGACGGGCTTACCGGACAGGAAGCAGAATCCATAATCCTCAGACTTAAAACTCTTTCTTCTTCTGATTTGTATGAAAGTAATAAAACAATCATGAACCTGATGGCTGACGGTTTTATTCTTAAAAGAGAAAACCGGCAGCAAAAAGATATTCATATTGAACTGATTGATTATCAAGGGGTTCCGCCCCAGCAAAAAAGCAAATATTTAGAAAATATTGTAGCGGAACCACAGGCAGAATATGGTAATAACGACAATAATATTTACAGATTTGTAAATCAGCTTGAAATTGTCGGCACAGAAAAACGGATCCCTGATGGTATTATTTATATAAACGGCTTGCCTGTAATAGTTTTTGAATTTAAATCCGCCATAAGAGAAGAGGCTACAATACACGATGCTTATGTACAATTAACCACAAGGTACAAACGAGACATTCCTGAACTGTTCAAATACAATGCTTTTTGCATAATTAGTGACGGTGTGAATAACAAAGCAGGTTCTTTTTTTGCTCCTTATGAATTTTATTATGCCTGGCGAAGAATAGCCGGGCTGGCAAAAGAGGTTGATGGTATTGACAGCATGTTTACCCTTATCCAGGGCATGCTGTACCAAAACAGACTAAAAGATATTATTCGAAATTTCATTTACCTGCCTGACAGTTCAAAAAAAGATGAAAAAATAGTTTGCCGCTATCCACAATATTATGCTGCCCGCAGTTTGTATGAAAATATTAAAAAAGCTCAAAAGCCTGAAGGTGACGGAAAAGGTGGTACGTACTTTGGAGCTACAGGCAGCGGTAAAAGTTTCGCAATGCTGTATCTTACACGGCTTTTAATGAAAAGTGAACATTTTGAAA
>DAOURZ010000051.1 GCA_030627475.1 Deltaproteobacteria bacterium
ATACACTCTCAGGTGATCCACCATGCGAAAAATTTTTCGATGTTCCATCTGAGCTTATCAATCTCAGCAATTTGCTCAGATGTCAAGTCTCTGCGATCCGTTGCTATCCAGTAATCAACACCATCCACACGATAACCTTCGTGATCCCTATAAAGCAGAGCAAGTTAATAATTTCAATAAGTTACATATCATGTCTTCTATCCGAACATAGCGAAAAATTAAATTGAAGCTCCTGAACCAATTTGTGGTTAACTTAGGAAAGTGGACGAATTAACTTCCCCAACTATGCATCACAGCTTCAAGCCGCTTTTGTCCAATCTCAAATCCCAAAATGGGGAATAATTGTTATAAAAGATGCAAAAGCATTATATAGTTTTTTCTCTTGATGTTCCATCTTTAAAGGAGGCGGAGCAATATATCGCAATTCTTTCGGAATATGTTGGTATGTTCAAGATAGGGCTTGAGCTGTTTATAAGCTCCGGGCCTGAAATTATTAAGATTATAAAGGCTATGGGAACAGCTAAAATCTTTTTGGATCTTAAACTCCATGATATTCCTGCAACTGTTTCACGTGCAATGGCAAGCATCGCTGATCTATGTGTTGATTTTGCAACGGTCCATTGTGGAGAAAACAAGGAAATGCTTAAAGCTACTGTTGCCGGAAGCGCCGGGAAAACAGGCGTAGTTGGCGTTACTGTGTTAATGAGCGTATCAGGAGAAGATATTGCTGCTGCCGGATTTCGTTCTGAATTTTCTGCGGTTAAGAATGGATCGGATTACTTGATAATCGGCAGACCTATCAGGGATGCAAAAAATCCCAAAGAAACAGTCATTAATATTGCGAAAGATATTAAAACGATTATTTATTCTTTATCCAGTCCAAAGGCCGAATGAAGCACCCGAACCGCCAGTTCTGAATATTTTTCTTTAATTACACATGATATCCTGATTTCCGAAGTACTGATCAATCTAATATTAATATTTTCGTTGGCAAGAGTAGAAAACATTTTTGCGGCTACTCCGGAATGACTCTTCATGCCAACGCCGGTAACAGATATTTTTGCGATATTTTCGGCTGACAACACCTCTTCCGCTTTAATTTCTTCAGCTACTTTTTTTGATATTTCCAGCGCTCTATTGTAATCAGTTTTTGCAACAGTGAAGGTAAGATCGGTCAGACCGCTTGCTCTGGTATTTTGAATTATCATGTCAACAAGAATGCCTGACCCTGCAAGGGGAGAAAAAATTTTTGCTGCGATACCCGGCTGATCGGGAACTTTTTTCAGGGTTATGCGTGCTTCATTTTTATTACAGGTTATGCCTGATACTACAAGATGTTCCATCTCAACATTTTCATTAACAACCATAGTTCCCTCCTTTTCACTGAAAGATGATCTAACATGAACCGGGACATTATATTTTTTTGCAAATTCGACCGAACGAATTTGCAAGACTTTAGCACCAAGACTCGACATTTCCAGCATTTCATCATAGGATATTTTGTCAAGCTTTCTTGCTTTCTTGCAAATATTCGGATCAGCAGTGTAAATACCGTCAACATCAGTATAAATTTCACACACATCTGCTTTAATTGCGGTAGCTATTGCTACGGCAGATGTGTCTGAGCCCCCGCGACCAAGAGTTGTGATGTTTCCATCAGAATCGCAGCCCTGAAATCCGGCAACAATTACTATATTGTTTTTTTTAACAAGCTTTTTAATGCGGCCGGCTCCTATATCAACGATACGCGCATTACCAAAATCACGGTTCGTTAAAACTTCTGCCTGATATCCCATCAATGATTTTGCAGAATAGTTCATTGATTTTAATGTTATGGCAAGAAGAGCCGCAGTTGTCTGCTCTCCTGTAGCAAGCAGAACATCAAGCTCACGTTTTTCTGCAGAAGCTGTAATGCGACCGGCCATATCAAGAAGGCCGTCTGTAATGCCTGCCATGGCCGAAAGAACTACAACTACATTATTTCCCTTGTCAAAAGTTTTTGCAACTCTATTCGCAACATGACGAATCCGATCAAGATCAGCTACAGAGGTACCACCGTATTTTTGAACAATTAATCCCATTTTTTTTCCATAATCCTTTTTATCAAATTTTCCCCTCTAAGTCCATGTGCAGCCATGCTGATTTTTCGTGATTCATCGTTAAATATATCTATATGAATTGCCAGATATTCCTGAAGAAAATCTTGCGGAAGTTTATCTGCCCATTCGATAGCTGTAATTCCGTCACTGCGAAGTATTTCGTAAAGGCCGATATCATCAAAATCAGCATGATTTTCTATGCGATAAAGGTCAACATGAAATAAATGATATCGTCCGGGATATTCATTTATCAAAGTGTAAGTCGGGCTTGTTATATAATAATTATCAGGAACATCAAGACCTCTCGCCAGCCCTTGAACGAATGTAGTTTTTCCGCTTCCAAGATCACCGGTAAGGGATAGAACAGTTCCTGGATCAAGGTTTTTCCCTGTTTTTTTCCCAAGAAATCTGGTTTCATCAAGAGAATTGGTTATTATTTGAATCTGTCTGTTTCCCATTAATTAAATGTTGTATCTCCTCCGGAATGGCATTCATAACTTCTGTCGCAAGGTAACCGAAAGAAGCCTTGTTTTTTGCCAATGTATCAGCGGCAGCTCCGTGTAAATATACGCCCGCATGAACAGCGGATTCAGGAGAATATCCCTGCGTAACAAAGCCTGCAATAATTCCGGTCAGCACATCCCCCATGCCGCCGGAAGCCATTCCCGGATTGCCGGTTGGATTAATAAAAACTTTTCCATCAGGATGAGCAATTACAGTTTTTGCTCCTTTAAGAACAAGATGAACTTTAAATTTTTTTGCAAAGTTTCTGGCACAATTTATCCGGTTATTCTGAATAAAACTTACAGGCCTGCCTGTCAGCCTTGACAGTTCTCCCGGGTGCGGGGTCAATATAACCGGGGGCTTCAGGTTTTTCAGCATATTGATATTATCAATAATATTATTTAAACCGTCTGCATCAATTATAATCGGCAGACCGCATTCCTTAATAATTCGAATAACAAGATTTTTAGTACCGGAAGCGGTTCCAAGTCCCGGACCAACAGCAAGGCACTTTTTGCCTGGAATCAGATTCATTATTTTATCGAATGATGATTCATTAAGTCTGCCGCCTTTGGCTTCCGGAAGAGGACTTGTCATTACTTCAAGAATCTGGCTTTCTAAAACGGAATTCAGGCTTTTGGGTATCCCGAGACTCACAAGTCCTGCGCCTGAACGCATTGCAGACATCGCTGTCATGGCTGCTGCACCGGTTTTGCCGGTCGAGCCGGCAATAATCAAGAGGTGTCCGGTATTGCCCTTATGGGTTTCAGGTAATCTTTTTTGCAGCGCAGCCCTGACCATATCAGATGTAATAAGGAATTGTCCGGGGCCTACATTTTTAACAATATAGTCAGGTATACCTATATCTACTATTTCGAGGTTTCCTGTATAAGTTGCTCCCGGAAAAATCAAATGACCTGTTTTTGCAAATGCAAAGGTTGCTGTTGTATGTGCCTTTATACAGACGCCGCAAGGCCGGCCTGTGTCTGCATTAAGCCCGGAGGGTGTGTCCACTGAAAAAACAGGCTTATCCGAGCTGTTAATAAAATTGATAATTTTTCGGAAATATCCTTTGACATCCGATTTTAATCCGGTCCCCAATATGGCATCAATCCATATATCCTGATAAAGCATTGAGGTCTTGTGCTTTAAAAAAGATTTTTGATCCGGCATTTCTATTATGGAAATATCAAGCAGGGATAGAATATTCAAATTTTCAGCGGCATCACCTTTAACCATAGATTTTTTGGCAAGAAGATATACGGTTACGCTTACGCCTTTTCGGGAAAGGTATCTCGCCATTACAAAACCGTCTCCGCCGTTATTCCCGCGGCCGGCTACAATACCGATTTTTTTGTTAATAAGACCTTTAAATTTTTTTAACAATATTTGTGTTGCACCCATGCCGGCATTTTCCATAAGAACTCTACCCGGAAGACCAAAGGATTCAATGGTCTGTCTGTCTATCTCCTGCATTTCACCGGCAGTTACAAGATACATGTTGTGCTCCACAGATGTTTTTTTAAAGCTCTTTAATAAGCACCGACATTTCTTTAACGGCTTTTTCCATTCCAACAAGCACAGCTCTTGAGACTATGCTGTGGCCTATGCTGAATTCATCAATTTCATGCAGACCATTGAAAGCCTTTATGGTATTGTAACATATCCCATGACCGGCATTTATCTTAAGCTTAAGTTTATAGGCCAGCTTAACAGCATCAACAATTTTGTCAAAAGTCTGGTTTCTTTTTTGGGGCGTTGTTGCGTCACAAAAAGTTCCTGTATGAATTTCAACCGTTGAGGCATTTATCTTATGTGCGAGTTTGATTTGTTCAGGTTCCGAATCTATGAAAATACTTACAGGGATACCATTGTCTTGCAGTGAACCAACGGTTTCAGCAACTGAGTTTTTGTGGACAAAGAGATCCAGCCCGCCTTCGGTTGTGAGCTCTTCCCTCTTTTCAGGCACCAGTGTTACAAGATCAGGTTTTATATCAAGGGCTATGCCAACCATTTCAGAAGTTGGAGCCATCTCCAAAATGAGTTTGGTCTGAACAACTTTTCGCAAAATTCTGACATCCCTGTCCTGTATATGGCGCCTGTCTTTTCTCAAATGAACAACAATTCCATCAGCTCCGGCCAGTTCAGCCAGCAGAGCTGCTGCCACAGGGTCAGGGTAGCTGATCTCCCTGGCTTCTCTTAAAGTAGCAACGTGATCAACATTTACAGATAGTCCTGCCATTATTGTAACCTCCCGATATTATGAACATAGTAGGGGCGAATCTTGTGTTCGCCCTGATTAGAGCGATCACAAGATTCGCCCCTACTATTCGGTTATATTTCTATTAATTTATTAAGCTCTTCGCTCTTTTTTTTCATTTTAAGAGCCTCTTGCTCTGTTGTTTCATGATCGTAGCCAAACAAGTGAAGAATTCCGTGAATCAAAAGTTGCATAAAACGTTCTTCCACACTGATTTCAGCATTTATTCCTTCTCGATAAGCGGTTTCAACAGATATAACCACATCGCCCAGCAATTGAGGCGTAATGTTTGTAAATATACCCTCTCGCATTGGAAAGGATATAACATTAGTAGGGCCGTCCCGATTGAAATATTGTTCATTTAAAGCCTCTATCCGGGAATCATTAACGATAAGGATGGAAAGTTCTCCATCAGGACAGTCCAAGGCGTTTAAGATGGCCTGAGCCTTTTTCCGTATCATTTCCGGAGAAATTTTGTGATTGTTTTGCCTGTCGTTTATCAGGACTTTCATCTTTAACCTTTCCATTGTTAGAAGAGGATTTTTCAGGATACTCTATGCGGTGGTGATGTATTCCGCTTAATACTCTATTAAAAGTTTTCGCTATTTTATGCAAATCCTTTAATGTTAATTCGCAGCTATCAATCTGCCCGTCAGAAAAAATTTTGTTTATAAGGTTTTGCACAACCCTCTGGATTCTTGATGGAGTAGGATTGTCAAGGCTTCTTGAAGCGGCTTCAACAACATCTGCAAGCATGACAAGCCCTGCTTCTTTGGTCTGCGGCTTTGGACCGGGATATCTGAAATCGTCTATCTCTACAGCATCTTCTCCCTTTTGTTTCTTTGCTTTTTCATAAAAGTAGCTGATCAGGCTTGTTCCATGATGTTGCCTTATAGTGTCGATTATGGCCTGGCCGAGTTTGTTTTGCTTTGCCATCTCAACACCTTCTTTTACATGGGAAACAAGTATATGTTTTGACATGGATGGAGCGAGTTTGTCATGTTTATTTTTTCCGTTTTTCTGGTTTTCGATAAAATACAGCGGCTTTTTTATCTTGCCAATATCATGATAATAGCCACAAGCTTTAGCAAGCAAAGGATTTGCACCAATTTCAGTCGCTGCAGCTTCAACCATGTTACCTACAATAACGGAATGGTGATAGGTGCCCGGAGCTTCTATCATCAGTCTGCGAAGAATCGGCATTTCAAGATTTGCAAGTTCAAGAAGCGTAATATCGGTTGTATAACCAAATGCTATTTCTACAAGAGGCGCAATGCCTGTTGTAATGATTCCGGCTATAACACCACCCATAAAGGCAAAAGCCCATATTTCCAATATGTTGAAACCGAAAAAACCTGAAAGATAAAGAGTAATTGCAGTTGAAAGCACCACATTCAGTAATCCCACCTTTAATCCGGTTTTAATAAACACTTTACGTTCCCTGCAATTCCGGATCCAGTAAGCAGCCATTGTACTGTTAAGCAAAAAATAAATGAAAAATTCAAATCTGTTTTGAAAAATTAATGCCGTACATGCAGCTGTTATCATAGCAAAGGGTATTGCTATATTGAGGCCAAGTAACAAACATATGGTCATGGCTCCGGAGGCGATAGGGATAGCGAAAACAATTGATGAAGGAGAAATTGCAAAACCCGAATTTTGGGACAGCGCTTCAGATAATGGTGCAGATACTCTGACAAGCAATAGAATGATTATAAGCATACAGGCCATAGCTATTAGATTTTTATTATGATTACGTACAAACCGGCTATTATGCTTAATATGAAGAATGTAAGTCAAGATAAGCAGGCACATCATTATCATTGCTGCACCAACGCTTATCGGCAGTATACGTTCTTTTTCTGTCTGAGACTGCAAATTGTTAAGCTTTAAAAGTTGAACTCTGGTTATTCTTTCACCTTCGCGAAGGAGCATTTCACCTGCTTTTATTTTGTAAAGAATCTGCTTGATTTCCGCTACCGCTCTTTTTTCCCGTTCTTTGGTTTCTTGTGCGTTTAGGATTATATTTGGTTGTATCAGTTTTTGAACAAATTTTACGACAAGGTTGACCAAATTGTAGTTCATGTCTTTGAGCAGGGGCTGAGCAATAATTCTTACCATTGTTTTTGCCTGGTCAGGACCATAAAATAATTTAAGATTATAAATAACTTTTTCAGTTTTTGTTTCAATATCTTTTAATATGATCCCTTTACCCGATTCATTAAGAAGAATCTCTTTATTAATTACAACTCCATTATTTATTATTTCTGTCAGGATCCTGGAAACAAGATTAGCGATATTACTTGAAAAATTTTCTTTGATAAGAATTTTATATGCATCATCGCTTACCGTAAAACCGATTTTTTTCTCAAAACTCTCTTTTAGCGCCCATAATTGTTTATTTAACGATTTTATCTCTTTATTGGACGAAGCTTTATTGTATGCTTCGAAAACTTTATGTAGCTCAGCAAAGGCTTCTTTAACATTTTGGCTAAGCCTTAGAGAAAGAGACGTATTATTATCGTAAACAGTTAAAACTTTTTCAGCGGCTTGTTTACGGTTTTCCTCTGTAGCTTCTTTATCTTCGATAAAAAAATCTTTTGATGCTTTAATATCTCTTTGGGCAACACCTCCTAACTTATAGGAATGTTCTGTAATAACAAGGGTCGGGTAAAGAATAATAGTAAATACTATAGTAAAACCTATTAGAATGAACCATTTAATAGATTTGTTTGAGCCAAAAAAATTGTCAAGGGGGTTCTTATTTTTTTCTATATTCATATATTTATATATTCTGATAAGGAACGTGAACTCGGGTTGGTTTCATGATAAGTTTGTAAGTTATCCAAAATAATATATCATAACTTTTTCAGATAATGCAAACCACATTTTTTCGTCCCTGTTTCTTCAAATAAAAACACCTTGACTCATAAAATCCACTTTGTTAATTTAAT
>DAOURZ010000022.1 GCA_030627475.1 Deltaproteobacteria bacterium
CCTGAACGAAAACTGCTAATTTTTCCAATTTCTGCGTCAGGCGCAAATTTTAATCCTCAAAATACCCAATGTATTCCTTGCGGTTAAAATTTGTGCCTTCCTTGAACTTGAAAAAATTTTTCTAGTTTTCGTTCGGGCACTAATTAACCAGATTGTATTTATTAAGTTTTGCATACAATGTACTACGGCTCACATTGAGCTGCTTTGCAACTTTTAATTTATTCCAGTTGTTCTCCTGAAGAATTTTCATAAGAAATCTTTTCTCATTTTCCTCAAAAGAAGTTATCCCTTCATTTTTTTCTGTTAACACTTCATGCAAGATGCGGGAAGGCAGTAACTTGCGCTCAATTTTTTCACCTTCTGTTAAAAGAAAAGCGTGTTGTATTGAGTTTTCCAACTCCTTGACATTGCCTGGCCAGGAATAGTCCATTAATATCTGCAATGTATCGGATGTAACACCTTTAACATTTTTCCCTGTTTCCACATTCAGCATATCTACAAAACATTCTGTCAGAAGGGGAATATCATCTTTCCTTTGCTTTAAAGAAGGTAGATGTATATTAATTACATTCAACATATAAGAAAATTCTTCATTAAAAGTTCCGATTTCGACCTCTTTCCCGAGATCGGCATTAACAGCGGCAATGATCCTGACATCTGTCTTGATACTTTTTTTTCCGCCAAGCCTTTCTATAGACCCATTCTGCAAAAAATTCTGAAGCTTGATCTGTGTAAACGGAGACATTCTATTAATTTCGCTCAAAAATACTGTCCCGCCATTATTCTGTTCCAGACACCCTTTTTTCTGAGATACCGCCCCTTCAAATGCACCTGTTTCATGACCAAAAAGCCCGCTTTCTACTATAAATCTGGGATAAGCCGAGCAACTATAAACATCAAAGGGTTTATCTTTTCTTGAGCTGTTCAGATGAATACATCTTGCCACCAATGCCTTTTCCGTACCCTCTTCACCCTGAATCACAACCGAGGTATCAGTAGGAGCCAAATTCAATATCATATTGTAAATCTGCTGCATCCTGGCAGACTGCTTATTGATCTCCTGTATCTTCACTTCAAGCTCTCTTCCTTAAATTTTCTTTTCTTTTGAAGACAGTTCACCACCTGTTGCTATATCTAAAAAAATTGAAAGAGATGCACCCATAACGGTAATTGCTACACCAACCTCAATACCAAGAATGCCAAGCGATCTTGCCTGTGCAATCCCGACATGCAGAATCTTGTCAAGCTCCGCATAGTCCAGAAAATTACCTCCAAGGATTAAACACAACACCCCTATTCCGGCATATATAAAGACTCCTGAGCTGCACATAATAGTATTCAATCTTTCGCTTATCTTCCTTAACGCATTGTCCAATCCAAAGGTAATGACAAATAATATAATGCTGGCCCCAAGGATCACTCCTCCCTGAAATCCCCCCCCAGGGCTGTAGTGTCCATGCGCAAGCACATACAGAGCATAAACCTGCATAAACGGTATCAGCAGCCTGGAAAGCGTCTTTACAATAACATCATCCGATTGTTTGGTCATCATATCGTTCACCCCGGTCATTTCATTGAGGTTAAAGCATAAAATTGAAGGCTTAAAGTAAAAATAATAAGCTCTTCTTTTCTTGTTTTAATCTTTCAGCTCTAATAAGCTCTCTACTTCAGCGCTACAAAAACAGGCGCCATATCGAAAGTATCCTGTACATATACATGGTCGGCTTCCATGAATATATGCGCTACCCTGTCTTCCATTTCACCAGTCATGACATCTTCAAGAACCTGTTTACTTACACCATGCACATAATATACCCCATCTCTGATATCCACGGTAATGGTCCCGGGTGTGAGGGTAATTGAATTGGCAAGGGTAACCATGGAGATATCGCTTTCCAGTTTTGTTTTGAACTTTACTATCTTTGGATCTATCAGATCTCCGGATCCCAAAGCCAATTTGGCGACATGCATATTGGAAAGAATAATCTGGTAGAAAAGCCATGGAATATAAGCAATAAATCTTTTTACTATTACACGCATATCCCCTGCTCTTGGATTGGCAAAAAGAAGATCATGTGTTCCATACGAAACCAGACCGCAACAAAGCAGTCCGATACTGATGTGAAATAAATCATAGTGCCCTGACAAAAGCAGCCAGAAACCAAACAAAATGATGAATGTTGCTGCAAATCTGGTAATCTCGGTCTTTGTTTGCCTGGCGCCTTTAAATATTGCCTCCACCCTTTTTCTTTGGACAGACTGGACTTCTGAGGTTAATCTGGCCGCAGTATCCAAAACATTTCTGCTTCTCTCTCTTGCGTCCTCCAATATCTCAAAGGACTCATCCGTAGCCTGGACTAATATGGTAACTTCCATTCCGTTCCTCTTCTTTCTATAGACTTGCAGATACTATTAAATTTGCACACCTTACTGTGTGGGGCTATTAGCTTTCAGTTAATAGCTTTTAACTTCCTAAGGAACCAACAATGTAGGAACAGACGCCATCTTTGCTATGCGACACGACGGTTTTCCCAGAAAAATATCTTTAAAACTTTGCTTCGGCGTTGTCCCCATAACTATCAAGGTAGAATTATAATCTTTCGCTGCAAGCATGATCTCATCAATAGTTTTACCCGCATACAGATGATATTCTGTGTCAATTCCCTGTTCCAGGCATCTCTTGCGCGTCTCTCTCAACTTTTTCATAAGCTGCCTCAGATCACGCACAGTTAATTTCTCATGTAGTACGTTTACAATATCAAGCTCGCTGATCAATTCCTTGAAACCGAGTAAACATTGAAGTGTCTTTTCAGATTCCGGTGACCAATCAGTCGCAAACAAAACACGCTCAAATAGCCCTTTTGAAGTAACCTTCAATGCTGTTTCATCTTTATCAACTATCAAAATAGGTGCATTTGCAGCCTTAACAAGATCTCTGACATTAGAATTGCCACACGACGTTTTATTAAAATGAGCTATGGCAAATGATATCCGATCTTCATTCCTTGCGTTTAAAATACTATTAGAAAGGCTCCCGGGATCAATTTTTATAGTTGCTTTCAAACCATAATTATTTAATTTTTCTTTCCATTGCTCAAACAGCACAAGATTTGCAGTTTTGTTTTCCTTTTCCATGGTGCAAAGAAAAATTATTTCCTCGAAGCCAATATTTCTCAGACCTGATAATTCTTCCAGCACCCTAAAGCTTGGTTTGCTAATATCTGTAGCATATAATATTTTTCTGCCCATTATCTCCCCGTTTTTATAGAGAAAAATTTTAAATTTACATTTTATTTGTATAATGCAATATGCGTGCCTTACGATATGAAATATATGCCGGGCCATATTTTTCAGGCATTACCGAAATTTAACACTACAGCATGAATCAAGGAACCAAACATAAAGTGACCGATTTTCGGGCACACAATACTGGTTTTCATAGAACACATTTATATCTTTACATAATATTATGTGCAATCATTGTACACAATATACCCGAAAACTGTACAGTAATATTTCCTATGCTTTTGAACTTTTTTATGATGGCAGGATAAATCTGCTCGACCAATATGCATTGCGGAGTACTGCGAGGTGCTTTCGGCAAGGCCCTTAAAAAATATCCGTTTATTCCGCATCCTTATATATTAAAACCCTGCTTTAGAATCATCAAACAAATACAACAGTGAAAATGTTTTCAAATTCGGCTGACTTTATGCCGTTGCTTGTTCTGGGGTTGTGGATTAATATTGGAAAGCAGGCCGGGTTTGAGTTGGGGCGGTATGATATTAACAACAAATAAGATAGGGAGGAAATGTCGATGAACATTGATTCTTTCAATGATCTTGTTTTACTTATTGGCACAAATCCGTTGCCAAATTTTGTGGTAGCGGAATATTTTCTTAAAAAGAATAAAAATATTAAAAATATCTGGCTTGTTCATTCAGAAAAAGTTGAAAGTTATTCTCAGGCCGGAACATTGGAACTTGCAAAGAATCTTGAACAAATTATTACAGATAGATGGCAAAATAAGCATAAAAACCTGGAATTTCCTCTTAAAAAAATCCCTTTGTCAGACGTAAGCAACGCCTTGAGAATTACATCTGACATAGAAAGCATGATTACGGAATTGAAAGAAAATGAAAGTTTTCACTTTAATTACACTGGTGGCACAAAATCAATGAGTACTCATTCATACCGGGATTTGAATATGGTTGGAGACAACGTGGAAAAATCCTTTTCTTATCTTGATGGCCGCAATTTCCGGCTCATACTTGATTATCCTGATGAAGTGATAGCAGATGATTTAAGAAAAGAGGTAAATATCACCTTTAAAGAGCTTATTAAACTGCATGGATTTGAAAGAAGAAATGAGGCTGGAACGAATCCCTTCGCAGACACATTGAAAATGTTTGCAAATCTTATTGAAAGTAACCAGTTAGATAAATTTTATGGAAAAAATGGCGGTTACGACAGAAAGCTTTTTGAAAACGATAAGGGAAAATTAGCTGAAAAAGAAGGGCAATTAAAAAACAATAAGGAAAAAATTGACACGTTTAGACCAGGCAAAATTTTTCAGGATATAATTGATAGTATGCCTGAAGAATACCACTTGTTTGATGATAATGGAGGTTATAAGTGGGGACTTAGTAATAGCGAGTTTGAAAAAACATACTATAAAACATTGAAATATATTGATGGTGGATGGTTTGAAGAATATATAGCAAAGACCCTTGAAAATGAATTTTGTAATAATACCGGAATCACATTTAATACTAACTGGGAGATAAAAAAACCTGACTGGCCTGATAAGGCATACTTTGAACTGGATGTGATAATGGTCAACGGCTACCAGCTAACCGGTATATCATGCACTACAGCAGAAAAAAAATATTTATGTAAAAGCAAGGGCTTTGAGATTCTTCACAGAACAAAACAGATTGGCGGTGATGAAGCAAAGGCTGTGTTAATAACCTTTATGGATAAAAAAACAAGAGATGCCGTCCAGAATGAGCTTTTACATGACACAGGAGTTATCCAAGGCAATATTTGTGTTCTCGGTAAAAACGATCTAAAAAAAGACAATCTGATTAAAAAGATCAAGAAATTTATATTTGATAAAAATCAAGGAACTTAAAGGAGAAATTCTCATGTCTACTGTTTGGGCTGTGCTGCTTGATACTGTCTCTATCCAGAGATATGTATTTCAGAGCAATAAATTAAAAGACAATCTTGGCGCTTCTTTTCTAATTGAAAAAATTTATGAGGAATATCTTGAAAACACCATATTCCGGGTGTTTGGAAAATCATTTGATATAAACGCATGGAAGAACAAACCTGAAGAGATCAAAATCAATAAAGGCGACCCTTTTGAGGTCGGTTATATCGGCGGAGGGAGTGCCTTTTTTATGTTCGAAGAAGAAAAAAAAGCAATAGACTTTATAAAAACCTGGACGAAATCACTTCTTGTTCATACACCCGGCGTAACAACCGGAGTGGCTATAAGTAAATTTAATTTTGAAAAAGGAAATTTTAGTCAGGAAAGAGAAAAGCTGTTTGATAAACTGAGAAAAAACAAGTCGGAACATATCTCGAAAACATTACTGCCAAGACATGGCATTACAGCCGAATGCAGCCGCAGTGGTCTTTCTATGGAAATTTGGAATAATGTAGTGGATTCATATGTGTCTGCCGGATCAAATGCTGTTATTAAAGCTTCCGAAGGTTCCGAAGATGATGACAATAAAAAGTATGCTAAAATTTTAGGAACTGACTTTTGTTTTTCAAATCAGTTAGACAAGCTTGGCCGGATCAGTGGTGAAGACAGTCATATAGCAATTGTTCATATTGATGGTAATAGCATGGGTGAACGGTTTAAAACCGAGGGAACTCTTGTAGATATAAGAAAGCTTTCAAAATCCGTGACCGAAGCCACAGAAAACGCATTTGGTGATCTTTTGGAACATATTGTAGAAAAACATGACGACATTATGGAATCTCTCGGGTTTGACGATAATTCAGAAGATTCCAGGCTTAAGTATCCCACGGATAATAATCGCAAGGTTCTACCCATACGCTCTGTGATACTTGGCGGTGATGATATCACGTTTATCTGTGACGGAAAACTGGGCCTTTATTTTTCAAAAATATTTCTGGAAAGTTTTGAAAGCAAACCGGTGCATGGCGGAAAAAAGCTTACTGCATGTGCAGGCGTTGCAATTATAAAAACCAGATATCCCTTTTACAGGGGGTACAGGCTTGCCGAAGAACTTTGCGGTAATGCAAAAGAAGCAAGCAGAAAAGATAACCTTAATTCATATATAGATTTTCACATCTCAATGAGTGGTCTGGCAGGAAACCTCGAAGTAATTAGAAAACAATATACTGATACACCGCAGGGAAAGCTTCTTTTCCGGCCGTATAAGGTTTTACCAAAAAACAATAAAGATGAAAAAAGTTTTGATCTACTGGTCAAAAATACCGGGACCCTCAAAAAATTTCCTAAAAACAAAATCAAAGAGATGAGAGATGTTATGAATTTGTCTGAGGAAGCAACAGAAACCTTTATAAAAAAACTTGCATACAGAGATCTGGCTCTTCCGAAAATTCCAGGCAGGTCAAAATTTGCAGAATCAATTTTTGATGACGAGGAAACAGTCTATTTTGATATGATAGAGCTTATGGAATTTTACCCTGATTTTGAACTACAAGATTCAGGAGGTGTATAATGAAAGAGTATACTTTAAAAGTAAAACTTGTTTCTCCTGCTCTTACAGCTTCAGGAGAAGGACTTGGCGCAATAATTGACACCGACATCGTGTTTGATGAAACAGGGCTGCCATATATTCCTGCAAAAAGAATTAAGGGGTGTCTGCGTGACTCAGCTCGTGAAGTACAAGAGATGTTTGAAAAATCCGAAATCAATTATCTCCCTTGTATTGAAAAAACTTTTGGAGTTGTCGGCACAAAAACGTCTGCACTGGTATATATTTCCAATTTATATATTGAGAATTATGCAAAAAATAAGGAATGGCTCAATTATTTTCTAAAATCCAATGCTTACAAGGCTGTTCTTTCAAAAGATAGAATACTTGAAACCTTTACCCATATAAGAAGACAGACAGCCATAGGAGAGAAGGGAGTTGCAAGAGAGCATTCCCTTCGGACAGCAAGGGTTATCAACAAAGGAACATGCTTTTTCGGAGATATAAAGACAGCAGACAAAGACGATGAGATCATTAATACAATCGCCCTTGCATGTTTAAATTTCAGGCACATGGGAACAATGAGAAACAGAGGATTTGGAGAAATCAAGTGTTCTTTGCATGATAAAAAAACCGGAACGGAAATTCCAATAACAGATAAACTGGAGGGGTTATGCATAAACTGAGATATCATATTACAACCAAAGCGCCTTTGGTTATTTCCGCAAGACATGGTGATATGAATATGACGGCAACGGAAAAATATATCCCTGGCGGAACCGTGCTTGGCATACTTGCAGGCCGTTTTATGAACAAAAAGAATATAACCGATAATGCTCATAAAAATGAAGATTTTTACAACTGGTTTCTATCCGGCAATCTAAAAATTACCAACGCATACATCTATACAAAAAATGATTACGGTGATGAATTTGTAAATTTTCCTGTTCCCGTTTCAATCCAAAAACAAAAATACGAAGAAAATATCGTTGATCTTTTATATTTTGATGCAACAGATACTCAGACGCAAGCTGTTAATACGTTTTGTAAGCTTGATGAAGATACTTTATATACAAAAAATGTCAAAACATCTTTAAATTTTCACCATGCAAGAGACAGAATAAAAGGAATTCCTGAACAGGGGAAAATATTTAATTATGAATCAATCATGCCTGTCCAGATATTTGAAGGAGAAATACAGGGCAGCAAAGATGATCTGGAAAGCTTTAGCTCTATTTACGAGAAAAGCTGGACAGCCCATGCCGGCCGTTCAAAAAATACCCAGTATGGAGAAATAGAATTTAATATTTTATCCAATAAACCGGTACTTGTGGAACAAGCAGATATTACTGATGACGAAGTTTCTCTTACCTTGCTGTCGGATACTATTATTTACAATGAGTTTGGATACTCCACCGCTGATAAAAAGGAGTTTGAAAATTATTTAAGCGATCGGGTTAAAGGTATAAAGATAACAAAGTCTTTTATAAAAAAAGGAGATGTGGAAACCTTTACAGGAATATGGGGCCTGAAAAAACCATCTGAAACATGTTTTCTGGCGGGCTCGGTATTTTTGCTTGATATATCAGAGACCGACAAGAATAATCTGAAGAAATTTTGGGAAAACGGGATAGGCGAACGTACTCATGAAGGATACGGAATTTGCAAACTCTGCTTGCAAACTGAAAAAATGCTTACACAAGA
Source organism: Deltaproteobacteria bacterium (assembly GCA_030627475.1). Taxonomy (GTDB): domain Bacteria; phylum Desulfobacterota; class Desulfobacteria; order Desulfobacterales; family ETH-SRB1; genus B13-G4. The sequence continues at coordinate 8,406 of DAOURZ010000022.1, forward strand.
TGAATCACAGGATAAGCAGGTTGAATTTCCAAAGCCTGAAAGAACTCTTCCAGAACAAACAAAAGAGATTCTTGTTAAAATAATAAAAAATTATATTACAGGCCAGGTACAACTAAAGGCTTTTGAGGAGCAGGAAGGCTTTAAAACAGCAACGCTGATTCCAAATTCTTTGGCAGGAAAGCTCCAGGCAATGGCCAAAGATAAAGGAAAAGATAAAGACGATTTTCCAGATTCAATAGAAAAGCTTAAAAAAACAGCCAAAAACAATCTTGAAAATTGTTATAATAAAGATAAGACCCTGTTTAATTTTATAAAAAATAAAAAAGATTTAGTAGTGAGCGTAATGGGTTTTAGAAGAAGCGATCAAGTAAAAAATTTGTGCAAAGAGATTGATTATGACCCTGCAATAGATACTGAATTTGAAAAAAAGCTTTATAAATTATATTTCGCTACTTTCTTTTCCATGATGAGAAAACGTAAAAAAAATTAAGCGAGGTCAAATATGCCCAAAAATATAAAAAGAAATATAAGAGGAAAAATAATATTGCAAGGCAGCATACAGGTGCTTTCACCGCTGCATATAGGCAGTGGCTCGGATAAAAGAAGCGATATGGATGTTTTGCTTGACGAGCGCGATCAACCGTATATCCCCGCCACTTCATTTGTCGGAGTTCTGAAACATTTTCTGGAATTGAAAGATTCCGATAAGCAAAACCACAAAAGCTCTATAAATAATTTCTGGGGTTATATAAAAGACAAAGACGGCAGACAAAGCTGCTTTTGCTGTTCCGATCTTGTGTGCAGTGATGATGAATCTCCAGAAATTGTAATACGCGACGGCATTAAAATTGATGACAAAACCGGCATTGTTGAAGACACAGGAAAATATGATTATGAAATTGTTGAAAGAGGAGCTGTTTTTGATCTGAATATGGAATTTACCTTTACTGATTCAGATGAGCAGTTTGTAAAAAAAATGGTTTCAACCATTTATGCGGAACTTATAAAAAATAATATTAAAATCGGCGCAAAAACAAACAATGGTTTTGGTGAAATTCAACTTGTTGAAAATGAGCATACAGGTATCCGTATATTTGATTTTTCGCAGAAAAAGGATGTTTGTGACTGGCTTGTAAATAAAGGTTTAAACGACCGGATCATCCCAAAAGATCAAATAATAAAAGAGCTTGGCAAACCTTTTGATATATCAAAAAATCGGCTTGTCATAGATGCCTGCCTGAAACTTAAAAATTCTGTTATCATAAGATCATACTCTAATATACCGGAAATGCCCGACTCAACTCATATTAAATCCCTTGATGACTGGGTTTTAACAGGCTCTACTATCAAAGGAGCAATCAGGGCAAGGGCAACCAGAATTGTAAATACGCTTTCCTTGGGTAAATCCGAAAAAATCATACAACAACTTTTTGGTTATGTGGATGATAAAAATCGTTCAAAAAATGCCATAAAAGGCCGTTTGCTGGTAAAGGAAACTGTACTGCCAAAATATATTGCTGAGCAGCAGACCAGGATAAAAATAGACCGGTTTACCGGAGGAACCATTAACGCAGCTCTTTTTGATTCAATGCCTCTTTTTGTAGATTTCAACGACAAGGCATTAAAAATAGAGATCAAAGTTGAAAACTGCAAAGATTCAGAGGCAGGGCTTCTCCTTCTTGTGCTAAAAGACTTGTGGACAGGAGACCTTGCCGTTGGCGGTGAAAAAAACATAGGAAGAGGCGTGTTTGAAGGTGTAACAGCGACTGTTGATTACAATAAC
>DAOURZ010000418.1 GCA_030627475.1 Deltaproteobacteria bacterium
AGCAGGTATGCAGGTATTTTATAGTTTTCGTCAGGCTGATATTCGGGGTTGGCATATTTGTCGGCATCAAGTTTTTTGGGAGATATCCGTTTGCCGACAAATATATTTTCAAGATTAATATTAAGGTAATCCATAAAAATATAATTCAATCCTGCATTTACAGTTATTTGAGGCACAAAGTCTGTATTTTTATCGGTTTCATCGTATCTGGTCTTCTGATACGAAAAATTCATACATCCTTTCAAGTCTTTACTGAATTGCGCATCCAATCCACCTTCAAAACCAAATGATTTCAGATCTGTTTGATAGTATGTATACCCTGTACCGGTATCAACAGGACGCAGTTCTATTCCATCCTTGATTCGGGTGTAAAATCCTCCAAGTTTTCCGTGAAGCGTTTTAGTTAGGTTAAAGCCAAGCAGGGTTTCAAATGTGCGGGCATATTGTGGAGTTAAATTTCTGTTGCCTTCAGTATCGTGTGCGTCTGGTGCTGAATATGGCGGGTCAAACAACTGCCTTGGAGTAGGAGATTTGAAAGATGTTCCGTAAAGAATTTTCATGTATAATTTTTCTGAAATATGATTTGTTAAGCCTATTCTATATGTTGTGCTGTTTCCATAACGATTGTGAGAATCAAAGCGCAGCCCACCTGTCAGTCCTATCCCCGGCTTTGGGTAAAAAACATACTGAGCGTAAATTCCAAGATTGTTAAAATCTTTTCTCGGTTGTGGCGCTGAATGATCAGATAAAAGTTTTTCCTCTCCGGTTATCATATTAACGCTATAATTATTCTGCAGTTGTTGGTCCTCTGTGGTATAATCTATTCCAATGCCTATGCTGTTTTTTTGAGCAAACTTATAAAATGCTTCCGTTGCAAAATCAATAAATTGCGCACCAAGCTCCTTTTTTATATAAAACTGATCGTTTAATTGCAGTTTATCGTACTTATAGTCAGGTACTGTTTCACCATAGGCAAAGGATCCTTTGCAATCCAGTCTGTCACGAAACAGGCTTTTTTTATATTCACCCTTGACAAACCAATTATTCATACAGTTCAGGCTGTCTCCAAATGTGGAGAAATCTGTAAATTCGGCGTACTTGTAAAATCGTTGATAGTTCGCCGACATTGTAAGCCCTTTATACGATATCTTTCCATAGAAACATTTCGGTTTTGAAATATCGTTTTCACTTTTCATGTTTGCATATTCTTTTGGAACAGGATCCGGAAGAGCCAGCCCTGACCTGTTCGAACGTTGGGCAGAAAAAGCCGCCATAAAATCAATATTATCTATCTTTTTGCCTACTACAAACGATCCTCCATAGGTATCAAGACTTCCGCCAATACCCGTCACCTCAACAGAATCAAACCGTTCGCCATCAAAGGTAATGATGTTAATGGCGCCAAGATAAGCATTAGCGCCATATAGCGCAGATGCCGGACCTTTGATAACTTCTATTTTTTTTACGCATCGAATCGGAATCAACGCTTCATCAATGAATGTCCAGTTTGCAGGTCTGCACGAAACAGGCTGGCCGTCAATCATGATTTTGAGATTCTGGTTCCAGCCCTGAATGGAATTAAATCCCCGCACGCTGATACTCGATATAAAATTATCAACCCACATAGAAAAACCTGGTACGGTTCTTACCGCTTCCGCAACACTCTGATATCCTCTCTCTCTTATCTGTTGAGCGGTAATCACTGTCATAATAGACGGCGCTTCGGTTATGTTTTGTTTTATTCTGGTAGCGGAGACAACCTCAATATTCATCAAATCTTCCAAACTGGCCTGAAAAAGTTTGTTTACA
>DAOURZ010000201.1 GCA_030627475.1 Deltaproteobacteria bacterium
AATATTCTTTTGAATCGGAATTTACAAAACCAGGTATAAGCAACCTTCCAAGCTTCTCAATGAATTTGCTTTCCGGCACATCATTAAAAATACCGAATTCCGGCCCCAATTGGCTGTTCACTCCTCTGATAAAGACATAAAATACTCCGCCGAAATCATTTTCATATTTGTATTTCGGCATTCGCCATTTCAAGTACTGATGAAGAGCAAGAGTATATATATAATATTGCAGATTATAATAATCAGACTTTATAGTTTCTCTTAATAAATTTTGTGTATAGTTTTTAATACCTGTACCCAAAAAATTTGATTTCCAGTCAATAATATAAAATCTGCCGTTATATTGAAATATCGTATCAATATATCCTTTCATAAAACCTTCTGAAGGCGAAAAATAAAGTTTTTCTATCTGGTCTGAAAATCCGGAGGCAATATCAATGCCGGCATTATCGCTAAAAAGTTTTTTTAGTGATAATGGTGTAATATGATTTAAAGGGAAATAAAATTCCATTTCATTTATTCTTTCGTCGCATTTAACAGAAGAAAGAATAACTTTTTCACCTTTACTTTCAAGAGACACCGACAGAACATTTTTTATCATATTGCAAACAGTCTCTAACCATGACTGTTCAAAGCCGTATCCTTTTAATTTGTCTGTTACCAGTTTTTTTTGATGCTCTGTATCTTGTGATGCAAAATCAAGATGTTCAAAAATATCATGAAAAAATATACCTGCCCTCGGTCCTCTCGGAAAAGAAAATATATTTTCTCTTCCAAGGGATTCCCGGATAGACGATTCCTGCTGAATAAACTTTCCTGCATGATTATCAATATCTGTTTTGTATGAATCACTATCAAAAAGTTCTTCAGTCGCAAACTTGCCTGATATAAGCGATGAAAAGCTTGAAATTCCCCATGCTGTATCTATCTTTCCTGAAAATTTCCGGCAAAAAAGGCAACCACAAGGGATTGCCCCTACGTTATCATTTAATTGATGCTCTATATTATCATTATTAAAAGGCATGAAATCAAGTTTGATGCTTCCCTCTGACTTTCCTGCAAGTTCTTTTAAATCACTTAAAATTTCATCCTCTGTTTTGGATATAAATTTCTTTTTTAAAGACCCGACAATGTCATATTGATAATCAAACTTTTCATCAAGGTTCTTATAATGAAAAAGATAAGCCGGTGCAGATGTTTCAGCGTTTTTTATGTTGCCCCATGCAAGATAGCATCTGATTTTCGCTCTTGTTAAAGCAACATAAAGCAGCCTTAAATTCTCCGCAAGAAGTTCATTCTGAGCAAGGATGATATTAGATTTATCTCTACCATAATCAAGATCAAGAGTTGGAGTTCTGTCTTTATCGTGAAATACAAACTCTCTGCCTTTTGCCGTCAAAGATGCACTCCACCCAAAAGGACAAAAAACAACCTGGTATTCAAGCCCTTTGCATTTATGGACTGTCACAATCTTTACAGCATCTTCATCGCTTTCAAGGCGAAGCTGATATTCTTCCATCCTGTTTGAAGCAGAACTTATCTGTTTGGAAAGCCATTTTAAAAGACCGGTCATGCCCGGTTCTTTCTCAGCAGCTTGCCCATGAAGTATTTCCACGAGATGTAGAACATTGGTAAGCCGCCTCTGACCATCCACAAATGAGAGAAGACGAGCCCTGACCTTTTCCTTTGCCATAAACAGGCGAAACATTCTGATGAAACCGAATTTTTTCCATTGCTGATAATATGTATTGAAATTATTGATAAGTTTGTCCCACCATAAAATATCAATATGTTCCGGATCAAGCTTTTCAGCGCTAACACCCATAATATCCGTAACTACAGCGGCTCTAAGCAATCTGTCATTTGTCGGCTGTGAAACAGATGAGAGAATTCTTTCTATGTCCAGTGCTTCCTGTGACTCAAAAATACTCTCGTTACTATAAAGGACTGAATGAATCCTTCTTGCGGAAAGATTTTCTTTTATTATTTTTGCCTGTTCATTTGTTCGTACAAGTACGGCAATATCGCCTTCTTTAAAACGACTATCCCGATCCGATGATAAAAGCCGTACGATCTCGCCTGTAACAGCCTCGGCAATCATGAGTACAGCATCATTTTTGTTTATCGGTTTATCGTCGCCATCAGAGCCGACATACCACAATATTAATGGGGCGGAAGCGCTTTCCTTATTGGTGGTTATATCAGACTTTGCAGGCTTTGCCTTTTCAAAAGGGATTTCATCAAAGATAAAAGGTCTGTTTACATTGGAAAAAATGGTGTTTACCGCTTTTATAAGACCGGATTCCGACCGCCAGTTCTCTGTCAGCGTATATTGAAAATCCGCATTGCCTGCAGCAGTCATGTATGAAAAAATATCAGCGCCCCTGAAGCTGTATATTGCCTGTTTGGGATCACCAATCATAAAAAGTATGCTTTCCTGTTGAGAAAAGATCCTTTTGAATATTTCATACTGAACCGGATCAGTATCCTGGAATTCATCAACAAGCGCTGCTTTATATTTTTTTCTTATGACTTTCTCAAGTTCTTTTCCTTCTTTACTTTCAAGAGCATCCTTAACCGTTATGAGGAGATCATCAAAAGAGTGTATGTTCTCAACTCTTTTTCTTTTAGAAAGATCAGACTTTGCAAACCTGAAGAACTCGACTTTTAAGAAAACAAGGTACTTTTCCATCTCAGCTTCAAGGTCTGTTGCTTTTGAATAGAATTCATCGCATATATCAAAGAATTTGTGGTCAGGAGGATTGTGATTTTTTTTGACTGAATTTTTCAGTTTCGATGCTGTAAAATTTTCAAATCCTTTAAATAAAGGGAATCCAATGCCCCCGGGGTTAGCGAAACGATCCATGTCTGTGAACATTGACATGATTTTGAGTTCTCTTTTGGTACAATCAGGATTCTGCTCATCGGGTTTCAGTGTTTTGTAAACATTGCCCTTAAGCGAAGGATTTTTCAGCAGCTCTTTAACCTCTTTTTTTGAAACAGGCCACGAATCTTTAAGGCTTTTAAGGCAATTTCTGTAAACGCCAAGGTTTTTTAAAGAAGGTTTTTTTAAATCAGGAATTATTTTTATTTCAGGGGATTTTATCTTTTCAAGTAACTTTAAAAAATACTCGGGGCCTGACAGCTTTTTACCTGACAGCTTTTTAATAGACCAGGCTATAAATTCCAGAGGAAAATCATAAAAATGTTTTCTCCAGAAATCATCTGCAACCTCCCTGTTCAATTTTTGCTGGTCGGATAAAAGCTCTGTATCAAACAAGCTTCCTGTTTCAAAAGCATTTTCCTGAAGTATTCTCTGGCAAAATCCGTGTATTGTAAAAATTGATGCCTTATCAAAATCTACAAGAGCATTTTCAATCAATTGAATACAGGAAGCCGGTTCTTCGGCCTTTTTTACAATATCATCAATAAAACTGTCGTTACCTGAGCCGGTTAAAAATGCCTCTTTTGCCTGAAGCAATATATTGCGGATCTTTTCTTTCAGCTCAGCGGTCGCAGCCTTTGTAAAAGTTACAACCAGTATTTGATCAACCGGCAGCCCCTTTTCAAGAATCAGTCTTAAAAACAGCCCTGTAATAGCATACGTCTTTCCCGTGCCGGCACTTGCTTCAATAAGGTTTATGCCCGATAGAGAAGTGCCTTTAAGGTCAAATTTATACATCTTCAGTTCTTGCTTTTTATTCGCTTAATAAAAGTGGGTATCCGATATCGTGGTTTACTTCAGAAGTAACTCTGACCTGCTTTTTTTAGGAACGTGGACGAATGTTGTTTCATCCACGTTCCTAATTGTCGATAATCTTGAAAAACAGGAGGAAAGAACTTAGGGCTCGCACAAAAATAATTTCACATTTTAAGCGCCGATGCATTCCGCCTAACTGCGTTGC